>JAWOGT010000257.1:0-12193 GCA_046496585.1 Halopseudomonas sp. | reverse complement strand
TGGCGCGCAAGACGCTGTACGACAAGATGAAAAGGCACGGATTGGACAAAGCCGACTTCAAGGACTGAAGCGCCATCCAAGCGCATAATGCCACCTCATTCGCGAGTTCATCCTGAGCTTGTTGTTTAGTCCGTTCGCCTTCACCGGCCAAGCATGAACGTATTGTACTCCAGGTCATCCAGCGCCTTGTTCAGGCGCAACAGGCCCAGCAGTACGCAGCAGGCCAGCGAGACAGTGAAGCCGTAACCGTAGAAGCTCGGCCCGAGATACTGGCTGAGCAGCGTCAGGACGATATTGAGCAGCACGAAGAGCGCACTCAGCTCCAGCACGATGGCGCGCTTGTCCAGATAGAAAAACACGTTGAGCAGCGCCATGAGCAGCAGCTGCAGGCTCACACCGATCAAGTCGACATAGAACAATGGCAGATAGTAAGGCGAAATGCCCAGCCACTGCGCCAGGGTCGGGGCGAACAGGAACAGTAACACTACCGTTATCCCCTGCACCTTGCAGATTTCCTGCAAACCCTGACGAATCGCCACCGTCATCTCGCTTTTCAACTGGGCTATGTGCTGCAGCGTCTGACCATTGCGTATCGCATCGAACAGGCGTTCATACCACTCGGCGAAATCCGTCTCGATGCGCACCAGGAACACCGCCATACCTGGAATAATCGACAGATAGGCAAGAAAGATCGGCAGGTCATACAGCACCGATGCCCGCAGGGGGCCGATAACCTGTTCGGAGGTGGTTGGGTTGAACCAGAAGATAAACTTGTCCGCCCAGATACCCAGGTTGTAGCAAATACCCGTCAGCAGAAGACTGATAAACACCTGCTTGCGCTCGAGGAAGTCAAAAGCGATTAGTCGATCCGAATGATGGCCGCGAACGATCTCGAACAGGAAAATGAACAGCAGTGTGCCATGGCCCAGCAACAACGCGAACAACAGGCCTTCGAGCCCCCATCGCCGCAGGAACAGGGAGCTGACTACCATCAGAAGGTAGCCACCGAGCAAGGTCAACAGGATGCGGTTGTACTGTTTCATGCCAGACAGGAAGATGATCACCAGCCAGAGGTTGCACAAGGTGACGAAGTTGGTCAGCACCAGCAGGCGATACACAAACGACTCGTCGAACAACCACCAGAGCAGCACAAAGGCCAGCAGGCCCGCGCCTACAGTGGTTATCAGCATGATACCCAGGAGATTGGGCAAGATCGCATCGAGCTTTTTCTCAAACAGCCGGTCCGAGACAAAGCGGGTAAAGAATACCTGCAGTCCACCGGTGATAATCAGCGAGCAGGCAAACAGGTAGGTGGTCGTCACCAGAAATTGCCGGACCAGTACCTCGGGAAACACCACACCGACACTCAGGATACCAATCAGCATCACGCTGATGATCGACAGAACCCAGGGCCCTGCACTCAGCAGGCCGGCGTACACATACGCCTGCAGCGCAGACGAGTATGAATCACGCGCCAGAATCTTGCGCAGTTCGAAACCGATGCCGGCCATTAGCGGCTCCCCACTGATGAGCTATACAGCTGACGATAACGCTCGAGCATCAACGCCTCGCCATAATAACGGTTGGCCCGTGCCACGCCGGCAGCCTGCACCGCTGTCCAGTGCTCCGGATCGCGTAACAACCTGAGCACCGCGCGTGCGGTAGCCTGTGGGTCGGCGATCGCGACCACCTCTCCTGCCCGCCCCAGATCACGGTCTTCTGCGCTGCCACCTTCAATCAATTCGCGACACGAGCCTACATCAGTGCTCACCACCGGCGTTCCGGCGCACCAGGCTTCGAGAATAACCAGCGGCTGGGCCTCGCTGATCGAGGTCAGAACCATGACACCGAGCTTGGGAAGAATGTCATCGACCCGCTGAAAACCCAGGAAGCGCACACTGTTTTCCAGACCCATACTGCTAACCAGGCTGTGACAATCAGCGGCATATTCGCCGTCTTCGTCTTCCGGACCAATGATCCAGCCCTGGGTCTCCGGCAATTCAGTGACTATCGAGCGCATGGCGCGGATAAAGGTTTTAACGTCCTTGATCGGCACTATCCTGCCGATCAAGCCGACCACCGGGGCGATACCCGGCGGACGATGCTCACGCAGCGGATTCCAGCGCGGCAGATCAATACCGTTCGGGATGACCCGGGTACGCGCCGGATCTGCTCCGTCGAGGATCTGACGCTGGCAGTTACCCTCATACAGCGCGATGATCGGATCGGCGTTGCGGTACACCATCAATCCCATCCGCTCGAAAAACCGGATCCATAAAGAGCGAATGTAGCCCGAGCCGGGATCCAGACTGCTGTTCAGCGCCTCGTCGGCGTTCTCGGCGACCCAGCTGGCCTGCGCCAGGTCGATCTTGCGCTCCTTGGTGTAGATACCATGCTCGGTAAGCATGAAGTTGCACTGCCAGCGGCGCTTGAGAATGCATCCGGCTAGGCCGGCATAGCCGGTCGATACGGCGTGCAACAGGCGCGCTCTGGGCATGCGACTGGCTGTTTCGGCGAGCAACACCATCGGCGACTGCATGGTGCGCATGGTCCAGAAATAATTGATAAAGGAGGGATCACTGCAGTGGTTACGGTAGCCCTCGGTGATGGTCTCCCAGTTGGCCCGGCTGCGCAGCACGTCCTGCATGGTCAACTGACCATTGGCCAACGACCCGAGCACCGCCTCTCCGGTCAGCTCATCGGGCGTATCCGGGTGATGGAAGTAGCGGTACAGGTTTTCCATATCCTGAACCACCGCCGGTTTGGCTCCCTGGTCCTTGAGCGGCGGGAACTTCCATGCATCCTCCAAAAACACTTCTTCGATGTGCACCACGTTCGAGGGCACGTCATAGTGACGCTGGCTGTAGTACTCGCGCTGGCCGCCAATAAACAGCACGGAAAAGGTTACCTGCGGCAGGCCGAGAATCAACTGGTTGATCCAGCTTGACACGCCGCCGCGCACGTAGGGCCAGGTGCCTTCAAGCACCAGACACACATCGGCATGGCCGTCGTCTGTGACCACTTGGCCGGCCTTGTGCTGCTCATTCATAACCAGTACCTCGCCAGTGCCAGGAACGGCGGCCTGCTGACCGCATACTCAGGTAATCGGGCGAGCAGCCGCGGCACCTCGGCATACTCGCCAGTGACGAACGCGGCCTCAGCGAGGAAAGGCGCGATTTGTTCGAACTGAATGCCACCGGTTTCCGCCTGTTTGAAAAATGACCGGGCTGCACTCACATCGTGTTGTTCCAGGGCAATACGTCCAGCGAGCACATACAGCTCCGGGTTGACTTGAATGGCGAGCGATCGTTCGGCATGTTGGCGCGCCTGACCCAGCACGTGATCCAGAACGCTGCCCTGGGCCAAGCCCAGATAGGCCAGCTCCCAGTACCAGCGAGCAATCCCTGCGTGAATGGCTTCGGGACGCTGACTGCCGCTCTGGGCCAGCCGCTCTAACAGACGCTCAATACGCTGGTTGATGCCGTTTTCCTTCTGATCAAGCATCGAGTAGGCGAGCAAACGGACGTCGTCGGCGGGGTCGCGCAAGGCCAGCTTGAGTATCGGCACTGACTCATGTGCGGGCATGCGCCGGGTAGCCAGAAGCGCATCGAGACGGCGTTCGGGTTCGGGCGCAAGGTACAGCACATCCTGCAGGCCACCGTCCTGAAACATGGGTGAGTGGTGACGCTCCAGCGGACGAAACGGCAGGCCCGGGACGCCCATGGTCTGCCAGACCTGCACTTCACGTTCACGCTGCATAAAGAGGGCCGGAAATACCGACAATAGCACCCCGATGATGCCCAGCAAGGGGATAAAGAAGGCGATGCTGAACAGAAATAACGGCGCCCAGGGCAGCGGCGACTTGAGGCGCAAGGGCAGCAACGCCCATACAGCCAGCGCCAGCAATACGCAGGCCAGCGCGTGTGGTAGCACCACATAGAGCATGCCTTCGAGTAAGGTCGGGTCACGGAACAGCATGAACCAACTGAGGGACTCGAAAACCAGTACGCCGCTAAATAGCAACTTGTTGATCATTCAGCCCACACTCGTGATAAAGGAAATTGCGTAAGCCCTCGCGTCTGCCCGACGGGTCCATCTGGAAAAACATCACCCGTACGCCAACATCGTCCAGCGTGCGTTCCTGTCCGAAGCGTTCAGCGAGCTGATAATGCAAACGTGTCAGATAACCGCGGTAACCTTCAGTCGAGGTTAGCGGCAGCAAAACCAGAATGCAGGCGAAGCCCCGGCTATTACGCAGATGGATCTGCACATCCAGGCCGCGCTGGCTGTCAGCAAACAGGCGCAATAGCTCCTGGTTGGAGTCCGGCAGCTCGAACAGGCACAAAGCGGCGTCAGCATTATGCTGCTCGACGTCGACCAGAGCCCGGCGTAGCTGCTGTGAAAAGCTCTGGGCGTCGGCATCGTGCAACTGCAACGCAGCGGCATCGCTGCGCAACAGATCCGCCACATGGCCCGCCAGCAGCGCCAGCAAGCTGAACGTGCGATCGTTGAAGACGAAAAATGGCATTTGCCGGACCGCCAGGATGCCCAGAATCTGGTGCTCGGTATCGATCAACGGCACGCACACCTGCAGCGACGAAAACTGTTTCTGGTCGCCGCGCTCAAGAAATTCTTCGCGAATACTCACCAGGTCGCCCTTCTCGAGGCACAAACAGACCATTTTGTCGCCGGGTTCCAGCGCGCCCATAGCACCAAGGGTGGCCAGCGGCCGAGACTCCATCCGCCCGTCCTTGACCGCGTAGAGTCCGGCGATGCCCAGCGAACCGTATTGGCCAAGCAATTCAATAATCGGTTGCGCCATCGCGATCAGCGGGTCGCCCTTGGGCTTGAGTTCGCGCAGGCGCTCACGCAGGATCAGTAACGAGCTGCGCAGGCTCTGATCGCTACCGGCGACCCGCAGCTCCAGCCGATCATGGGAGAGACGCAGTATCTGGTGCGCCCGGGTGAACTCGTCCAGACGATACTGGCGATATTCGTTGGCCATTTGCAGCCGCTGCAACCGCCGGCCCCAGAGGTCCCGGAACTCACCTACCACCAGGCTGGTCACCAGCATCCCGATGATCCATGTGCTCGGCATTCGCTCGTAAACCGGCAAGCCTGACTCGCGCAGCAGAAGTACCGCCGCGATGAGCAGGCCGGCACTGACCAGCGCCTTGAAGAACCCGTAACGCAGACCAACAAGCAACGGCGCCAGCAACGGCCATGGAAACTCATAGACCTGCAATGGGTCTTCCGGCACAAAGTAGATACCGAGACCCACCGCCAGCGCAGTCAAGAGGATAGTTTCAACCCAGGCAACGGGTTCGCTGGCCCGCGCCACCTGGGTAAAATCCTTGTACGCGGATCCTGTCAACATCATTCCAACCTGAGGTCGTCAGTGAGTTCACGCAGTACCTTCTGCGCGCTTCCTGACAGGCTCTCCCGCGACCAGCCTGCCCTGGCTCCACTGTTAGTCCAGACCACCCTACCCGTAGCTGGCTCCAGTATCTGCAGGCTGATCCCGACCGCAGGTTCACCATCCAGCCCACTCTTGTATTGCCACTCTTCAACGCTGCCGCTGATCACGTAGTCAAAGCCTTGGCGACGTGCCCATTCCATTGCGGCAGTCAGGCGCGCGCTGTCGTCAAACAGCATGGTTGCCTCTTGTTCGGTCTTCGGATAGACCACCGGCTGCAAACCGCGCTGGTTGAGGACGCTGAGCAATATCTGCTCGCTGCGCTCACCCGCCTGTGGTGTCTGCGAATAGTTCACCAGAGGCACCAGCCCCCAGTCGGCATCGCGCGGCAGAGTGTCGCCACTTTTGCTGGTAAAAGTACTGCAGCCGGTCACCAGGGTCAGTGCCAGTATAAGGGCCAGGCCCGCTCTAGATTGCATGATGAGTCTCTCCTGTTTAAATAACATGTCAGCGTCCGAATCTCTTGCTATAGGTCAGGCCCAGAATGCCGCCAGCCTCTGTATCAGTTCCTCTCGGTGCCGATTGGTAGCCAATGGTCAGCGCCAGTTCGTCATCACCGAGAACCCGCATACCGATCCCGGTGCTGATACCGTAGGTGAACTCGCTATCGACCCAATCCCAGCCTGCCTGCACCTCTACCAGCCAGGTGTAGTCCGGCTGGCTACGGTTGAGCGCGCCGGGGAAGCCCCGCCGCCATGAGCTGCCGGCATACAGC
Source organism: Halopseudomonas sp. (assembly GCA_046496585.1). Taxonomy (GTDB): domain Bacteria; phylum Pseudomonadota; class Gammaproteobacteria; order Pseudomonadales; family Pseudomonadaceae; genus Halopseudomonas. The sequence goes on along the minus strand of JAWOGT010000257.1, from coordinate 6,002 downwards.
CGGCCGTACTCCTCCTGCAACAGTGTGGAAGCTTCAACCGTGTCGAACGCCAACGGACCGCCATCGGCCACGGCAAGACCGTCGAGCTCACGTCCACTCAAATTGTTGCGCTGATAGTCGATGCCCGCGCGCGTCACCCAGGTCGGCCCTTCAAACTGCTGGATCTGACTGAACTCGATATTCAAGGCCGTCCCATTACCCAGGCTGTGGCCGTAACGAGTGTCGTAGGCGCGTTGTTCGAGTGACCAATAGAGCTGATCACGGGCCGACAATCCGTGGCTACCGGCGACCCAGATCGCATCCTGGGTACCCACTGCACGCATGAACCCGCTCTCCAGAGATTCCTGATTCCAACCCAGCCCAACCTCGAGCTGGTCGCGACCACCCAATTGCCAGGAGCGGGAGACGCCTAACCCGGCCCGGCTTTCGTCTGCGCGGGTGCTACTGTCCACTGTCAGCGCGAACCGCCCGTCCGCGAGCTTGCGGCTCAGGGTGACCCGCGCGGTGTCCTCGGTGCCAAGCTCGCTGCTATCCAGATCGTCGGCCTTGTAATCCTGGCGCTTGAGGTCAAGGCTGGCGTGCCAATCATCCAGCACAACGCCAGCCAGGGTCGCTTGTGGGCCGCTGAGTTCCACATCGCCCAAATCCTCTCGGATCCAACCTACCCGAGCGCCCTGGGGGGTACGCGACTCGATGTCCACCGCCTGGCGTCGCAGTTGCACATCGACAATGCTCGGGTTGCCAGCCCCCAGGGTGCTCAGTGCCAGCCCCAGCGCCGCACTCTCCTCGCCCAGATGATCGAGCGCCCTGACGTTCTGCGCAGGATCAAGGTCGCCGCTGGCCAATAGCTCGGTGAGCATGTCGCGGTTATTGTTGCGCAGCGCTTCCTGCATAGTGTGATACTTCTCGATCTGCAGACCGCGGCTGCGCGCCCAGGCCTGCCAGGCATCTTTCTGTGCCGGCTGATTGGCGACATCCAACTGGGTGAGCATGCGATCAAACCACAACTGCAGCATCGCCGGCGAACCGTCCTGCCATTGCATGGCCTGACGCTCGGAACGGAGCGCTGAGTGACTGCCGGCCAGCAGCCGCAGCCAGATCGCGTAGCGCTCGGGCGCAGCTTCAGCAGAGTCGAAAGCCATGGTCTTTTCATCACCCGGTCGGGCATCAAATTCCTTCACCAGTTGACGACGTAGACGCTGGGCCAGGTCAAAGTATTCCGCTGCTTCCAGACCATCTATGTAGGCGGCGCGCGTTAGCCAATCATAGGGATTGGCGCGCAGATGCATCCGATACCAGGCGAGCGCGGCGCCATGCCGACCGAGCATCTGATTGGCCGCCGCGAAGGGTAACCACATGTTGCCGTGGCGACGGGCGAATGCCCGCCAACGTTGCGTCAACAACTCAAGGTCCGCAGTGCGTCGGTGGTCGATGAAGAACCACATCTGGCGTTCACGCACCATCGGATCGCCCGGGTACAGGGCCAACGCCAAGCGATAGATCCGCGCCGCTTCGTCGAGGTCCTTGTCCCGCTCCGCCAGCCAGCCCTTGGCGAGCAGTACGCCGGCATGTTGCGTTACTGAGGGCTGCTCATCGGCCTCGGCAAGCAGCTCACGTAACAAATCCATATCGCCCAGAACCGTGGCCATGTCCAACGCCAGGACCAGGTACTCAGGGTCGCCACGCTCGCGCCAACCTTGCAGCAGCAGGTCCAGAGCCTTGCGGGGCTGCTCCCGGCGGTAGAATGCGATCAACTCGCTCTGCTCGCCGCTGTCCAAAGTGATCCCCTGCTCCAGCATCCGTTCGTAGGTGCTGCGCAGCTGGTCATCACGCTCCATATCCCAGGCGAGACCGGCAACGGTGCGCCAATAGTCAGGATCGGTTATAGCGCGGTTGTCGATAGCCAGAATGTCCCACGCCCGTTCCGGCTGATCCAGGCGCCAATAGGCGCTGGCCCATTCAAGGCGTTCATCGGTGCTTAGCTCGAACTGGCTGGCCATGTTCTCCCAGACGGCTATTTGTGCCTCGTACTGCTGGGTATTCTCGAGATTCTGCACCAAGCGGATCCAGGCTAACCGGTGGCTGGGGTAGCGGCTCAGGTACTGGCGTAGCCATGCTTCGGTGCGCGCCGGCTCACCGAGCGATTCATGGCCGAACACCATGGCATCCAGCTCATTGTCAGGCAGCCTGTGATCTTGCGCAGCCGGTTCCATCAGGGCGATGCCGCGCTCGTAATCGAACAGGTCGAATGACAGCTGCCAAGCATGTTGACGTGCCGGAAGATCTTCCCGCAGGCTTAAGTAATCGACCCAATGATCTAGCGCAGTCTGGTTATGGCCCAGCCATTCGCCCAGCTGCGCTATCTGGCGGAGAATATCGGGGTTTACAGCATCTCGGGCCAAAAGAGCATCACCCGTGCGCCAGGCGCCAGACAGATTACCCGAAGCTAACTCAAGGCTGAATTGGGCCTCGATGGGTTCGGCGTGGTCGGGCTGCAGTTCACGCCAGCGGGCGACCAAAAGAGCGGCCAAGTCCAGCCGCTGGCTGCCCATCGCCATCTGCAGCCCCTGCTCCAGCCAGGGGACATCGGCGGCGGTCAACTGCTCACGTTCTTTAACCAGCAGCTTGAAGGCCCGGTCGCCGGCATCCGCTGCGAGCAGCTCGTCGTAGGCCCGGCGCAGGTAATAATGGCGGTCTTCGACCTTCTCGCTGGCGGCCATGATATCGAGATAGACCCTCGCCGCCTTACGCGACTGACCGCTGGCAAGATACCAGCGCGCGGCACGCTCGAGATTGGATAGACGGTCTTCCGGCACCCGCCGCGCCAGCGCGTGATAGATATCCGCCGCGAGCCGGGGCAGCTCCATTTGCAATGCCAGTTCCGCCCACGATTGCGTTTGTTCGACCGACAGCTGCCCATGATCGAACGCCAGGATCTGCGCGCGAGCCGGAGCCAGCCGCTCAGGCTCCTTGTCGTGTAGCGCACTCAGCGCGTCGATGGTCCGCTGGTAATATTCCTGCTGAACGCTATCAGCTTTTTCCCAGTCGAGCAGATGACGCCGGGCACGGCTGTACTGTCCACGATCAATCAGCAGCTGGATCAGGTCGAGGCGCAGCTTGTCGTTCTCAGGTCGCAAGGCCAGGAGCACTTCGGCGTACCGTGCTGACACCTCATCAGCACGCTCCTGATTATTCAGAAGGAAGATGTCCTCGCTATTAAAGGTCAACACCAGCAAGCCGCCGATCATCAAAGCGGAAAAGACCAGCGCCCGCAGGCTGATCAGCCCAACGGCTTTACTCGCAGACGAGTTGCGCATCACTCACCTGTTTGGTCGATAAGGAAAAATGCCAGAGTCCGTTCGCCGCTCGGCCACTGATCTGCTGACCAGCGGTGTCGAGACGGCAAGGGGAAGAGGAGCGAACCGAGAAGCTGATGGGAAATTCACCGGCAAACGACAGCTCAACCCGCCGTGCATCAAGGTAACGCCAGGCAGTCAGCGGTACATTAGCCTGCTCCAGAGCGGGAGCGGCGTCACGCTCGGGCTGCAGCGCCAGCAGTGCACGAGCGCTGCTGAGGTGTACAAAACGACCCTGCGGCAGATCGACTACGCCGGCGACGCCTGCGGATGCCAACAGGTCTGGCCAGCCCAGCAAGGGGTCCAGGCGTACCGTGCGCAAGCCCTGCAGCGCGCGAATCTGCCACGCTCCATCAGCGTTGAGGGCCAGCGAGGCCGTATGCAAACCATGGGCGCGCATCAGGTAGTCGCTCATCCAGAGAGAAATTGGTTCCTGCTCCAGCATGTGCCTGTAGATGTCACCCATCACCTTGATCGCGGCGGCTTTAGTGCCGGAATAGAAATGGTAGTACAGGTGCAGGCCGCGCAGGCGCCGCGGTGAGTCGGTGAGATCGAAAGTTTCGATCACGTCGCGGAAGCCGTAGTACGGCCCGTGCCACAGATTGGTGTAGACGTTCTCGTTGATAATCGGTGCGTAGACCTGGAGGCCACCAGCCGTTGGACGCAATAGGGGACTAAGACCGGTCAGCGACGGATCTGACCGGGTCAACCGCGTTTTACCGCCATTGACGTTGAGCATCCCAGCGCCGTAGGCAAGCTTGATGGTCGCTGCGTCCGGTATGGCGTCCCCGCTCCAGAAAATCATTTTTACCGGCTTGTCCGCCGGTGCCAAGCGCTGGGTAATGTAATCACGCGAGCCAACAACCTCCCGCTCAAAATCGATCTCGTCGTAGCCCGGAATCTGCATGTTCAGGCCATAGTCCGGTCGAAAGTCATCCCGCTGGCTTGCTCTTTCAACCTGCCAGAAAAACGGATGACTGTAGGTGTGGGTGGCCGGCTCCACCCACTGGTGCGTCAAAATCTCTCTAGCCAGAGGCTCCAGCTCAGCTGTTAGAAAGGGATACATGCCCTGCGGACCGGTCTCGCCTTCGATGAACGAAACAGAGGTCAGCAGCGGATAGGGTTTGATGAATTTTTCAAGTACCGTCGTTCCTGAGTAAGGCGTTCCGGGAATTTCCGCACGCGACGGAAAGCCGTCCCCATCAATATGCACCGTTGCAATACGCCGGCCGTTCTCGGTGGTCACGTCGGGCGCCGGTAGCGGCGCCAACTGCAGGGCACGTTGCACGAAGACAAAAGGATCAACGATCCATTGACGCCGGTCATCCTCGCCGTCAAACACGTAGGGCGCCAGCGCAATACCGCCCCAGTCACCGGTCACCACCGGTGTGTGCTCGCGCCCCGCGTCATCAACCAGCACCAGCGCAGCCTGGTTGGCGCTGGATTGTGTACCAATGGCAAGCAGCCCTCGCGAGCGTACCGTCAGTTGCGCCTCGAATTCGCCAACCAACTCGCGGTCATGACTGACGACTTTGAGGCCCGTGACGGGCTGGTTACCCGTGCGTTGCAACCCAAGCCTGCTGAGAATAGCCGTATCTTCAATCGGCAGACCTTGAAAGAACGCCAGCGGTATGCCTTCATCCAGCCGGCGGGTGATCCAGCTGTTGAACTTGCCACCCTCCGGCGGCGTCCCGGACGTCATCCAGACGATCGCACCGGCGTAGAGCCCGGTCATTGATGAGCTCGGGAGCGAACTGTCTACCGGCAGATAGTCGACGCGATAGCCCATGTATTCCAGCAGGCCTCCGAGGAAGTTGAAGCCGGCACTGCGTGTCAGCTCGCCTTCGCGGGGATCGTAAAGCAGGGCAATGCGGCGTGGCTGTACTTCAATACTGCCGACACCGAGCGTATCCAGATCGGGAGTAGTGATGTAGGGCAGGTATCCTTCGCCGACCAGGCGAGTGGCCAGTTCGCGCGCTTCGGCACGTCTGTGCCCTGGCAGATATTCGATCGCCACAATGGGAAGATTCCGCTCACGCACTGTCTGCAATTGCTCGGTAACCCAAGCACGATCCTCTGCCGGCACTGGCTTGTACACTTGTGCCCGGGCATCCCAGCCTGCGTGAATCGACTCCACCGCAACCGCTGCCACGCCCCGCTCAAGATCAGCTAGCACTTCGAAACCGCGGTTGAGGAACAATTTCATTTGCGGGTGGCGGGTGTGGAGCTCGCGCAGAAGCGTCAATAACGCATCGCGCTGAGCCGGCCGCTGAGCCTCCGCAATGAGGGTGAAACTGTCCAGGGTATCGAGAAACAAACCGCTGTAGCCGAGCTGCTCGAACTCGGCTGCACGGCTGAACAGCGAGTCTCTCCAACCGGAACTGGTCAGATCCATAACATGGCTGTTCCAGGCAGGGTTGCGTGCCTGGTCCACGGTATAATTGAGCAGGTCCGGGCTGGACTGCGCCTGAGAATCGTCAAGCTCACCAATGGACATATAGGCGAAGGGTACAGACCCCTGCTCAAGGACAAAATGGACGTCTGCGGACGTCAAGTGCTTAGGCTCAAACACCACCCAATCGAACTGTACAAGCTCGCCCAGTGGCGGCTGTTCGGCATACCAGAAGGCGACGCTCGCAGGCTGGG
>JAWOGT010000184.1:0-2778 GCA_046496585.1 Halopseudomonas sp. | reverse complement strand
CGACATTATTCCGCGGGTCAAGCAGGCCGAAGCTGACCTGGCCGACGCCCAGGCACAACTGCTCAGCGAAAAGCTCAACCACCGTAACGACCAGCAGGCCCTGGGCCTGGAGCGGCGCATTCTTGACAACGCGCAGAAGAGCTTCAAGCGCATCGAGCAACTGATCGCTCGCGAGCTGGTTTCCCGCGCCGAGCTGGATAACGCCCAGGACATCGTCGAGCGCGCGGCGCTGACCGTAGCGACCCGGCAACGCAGTATCGACAGCCACGCTTCACGCCTGGCAGCGTTGCAGGCGCGCGCCGAACGCGCCCAGGCGGCGCTGGACAGCATGCAGCGCGATGCCAGCCGCAGCCGGTTCATGGCACCCTTTGCCGGTGTGGTCGGCAGCGTAGCCGTGGCTCAGGGCGATCAGGTCAGCGCCAATGCGCCGCTGCTGGATTTCTACCCGGTCGAGGACATGGAATTGCGCGCCAGCCTGCCGCAGATTCATGCCCAGGAATTTATTCAAGCCTTGTCAGAAGGCCAACAACTGGTTGCCCGCACCCTGGAAAGGGTACCGCCGCTGAGCATGACGCTGGCGCGCATTGCCGGCCAGGCCGACGCCCGCGGTGTGGAAGCACTCTTCACCCTTGACCAGCCGGTAACCGGGCTACGGGTCGGCAACCTGCTCGCCATCAGCGTGCCCAAGCCCGCCAGTGAAAACAGCGTCGCCCTGCCCTACAGCGCACTGTACGGCAACGATACGGTCTACGCCCTGGTAGATGGCCGGCTGTCCCGTATAGAGGTTCGCCGGGTGGGCGAGACCCGCCAGGAAGATGGCCAGCGCTGGATTCTGGTGCAATCAGAAGCCCTGGCAGCCGGCACCAGGATTGTCACTACGCACCTGCCCAATGCCTTGCAAGGGCTGAAGGTCGATGCCGTTGAGGCAGTTACGCCCGCGGAGAGCGCCGAATGACCCGTCCAGCCAGCCCGGTCGGCTTTTTCGTTCGTCACAAGGTCGCCGCCAACCTGGTGATGCTGGTCATGTTGATGGTCGGCGTGCTCGGCCTGATGCGCATGAACATCCAGTTCTTTCCGACCTTCGCGCTGGATTTTGTCACGGTCCGGGTGGTCTGGAGCGGCGCGGCGGCCGAGGATATCGAGCAGGCCATTACTCAGCCGCTGGAGCAGCGCCTGCGCAGCCTGGAGGGGCTGAAATCAATGACTTCGACCTCGGCTCAGGGCATTTCCAGCATCACCCTGGAGTTTGTCGAAGGCACCGATGCAATCATCGCCCTGGATGACGCGCGCCAGCTGGTCGACGAGTTTCGCAACCTGCCCGCCGATGCCGAGCGCCCCGAGGTCATTCGCGTGGCGCGCTTCGACCCTATCGCCACGCTGGTGATCTATGGCCCGTACGCCGAGCATGAATTACGCAGCCTGGCCTATCGTTACGAGCGTGACTTGCTCAACCGCGGCATTGACCGGATCGACATTCGCGGCCTGCCAGCCCAGCAAATCAGTATCGAGGTGCCCAACAGCCAACTGCAACAGCTGGGCATGTCGCTGGACCAGATCGCCGAGCGGGTCGCCGCGGAATCCAGTGATCTGCCCGCCGGTCTGGCAGGCGAGCTGGATGCTGCGCGCGAGCTGCGCGCCATGCAGCAACGGCGCAATCCGCAGCAGTTCGCCGATCTGCCGCTGCAACCGGGCGGGGTTGATTATGTGCGCCTCGGCGATGTCGCCGACATCCGCCAGGAGTCGATGCGCAATCAGCTGGAACTCCGGCACAAGGACTATCCCGCGGTCGAACTGCTGCTGCAGCGGGCCGAGAACGGCGACTCGCTGGCCTCGGCCAATGTACTCACCGAGTGGCTGGAAGAAGTCCGGCCGACGCTGCCGCCGGGCATTTCCATTGACGTCTACGACCAGGCCTGGCAACTGATCAATGACCGCATCAGCCTGCTGGTCAAAAACGGCGTCAGTGGTCTGGTCCTGGTGTTGCTGCTGCTCTACCTGTTTCTGCCGGGCCGCGTCGCACTCTGGGTAGCCGTCGGCATCCCCACCGCCTTTCTGGCGGCCCTGGGGGTGTTCTGGCTGATCGGTGGCTCGATCAACATGATCTCGCTGTTCGCCCTGATCATGGCCCTGGGCGTGATTGTTGACGATGCTATTGTGGTCGGCGAAGACGCCGATGCGCATTTTCGCAACGGCGAGAACCCGGCCTATGCCTCGGAGGGCGCCGCCAAGCGGATGCTCTGGCCGGTGGTGGCCTCGTCACTGACGACCATTGCCGCGTTCATGCCGCTGCTGGTCGTGGGTGGCATGTTCGGCAATATTCTCGGCGACATCCCGATTGTGATGATTTGCGTACTAATCGCCTCGTTGCTGGAGTGTTTTGTGGTTCTCCCGCACCACCTGCGCAATGCCTTCAAGCCCGTGGTTGCGTCCACCGGGAACAGCCTGCTGCAACGGGGCGGGCGCCGGGTGGATCGGCTCCGGCAGGGTTTTGATCGGCATTTCGACCACTTCCGCGAGGGCCGCTTCCGGCGCTTTTCCCAACTCACCCTCAGGCATCGCAGCGCCACCCTGGCCTGCGCGCTGGTCAGCATTATTCTGACCATCGGCCTGATCAGCGGCGGGCGTATCGGCTTCAGCTTCTTCCCCACCCCCGAGCCACAGGCCATCTATGCCAATGCCAACTTTGTCGCGGGCACACCCAAGGCCCAGGTGGATGCCTTCCTGGAGCATCTGCAGGACACCTTGAATCAGACCGAAGCCAGCTTCGGCGTGCCTCTG
>JAWOGT010000169.1:0-4970 GCA_046496585.1 Halopseudomonas sp. | reverse complement strand
CATCTGCCATGGCCCCGTTAGGAATGGTTGCTGTGTTGCATGGTGACCAACTGACGAGGCGGCTCAACATGACTGAAATGGCCGTGCGATATGGCGTTGGATAGCTCCGACATCGGCTCGATCAGTTGATCCAGTAGCTGAGTCAGTGCCTCGCGGGCCGCTTCGGAGTTCTACAGATCAGCCAACATATTGATGTCCACCAGATGCAGCTTGCTGGTCGCCTCAATGATCAAACGCTTTTCCAGGTTGCGATAGGGCGAACTACCCTGGGTGGGCAAACGGGTGATTTGGCGTTCCAGGCGCTTGAGCATGTAGCCGACAGAGCGTGGATTGGTTTCATCGAACAGCAACAGGTCGAGAATCGCCGATGGATGCAGTTGTGAGCGGTAACGACGCCGGTACACGGTGAAGTTGTCCGTGGTGGAGAGCACCACTTCCCACAAGGGGATGCCGGGTTCGGCCGCCGTCAACAATGCCAGCTTGAGCAGCTTCAGGCTGCCCAGCGTGCGCTCGATAAAGCGCCCCATGTCCAAAAAACGCCAGCCATAATGGTGCGGCATGGTTTCATTGCACAGGCCAAAAAAAGCCGACAGATCCAGCACCATGGCCTCCAGCAAGCGCTGGCCAACCACGACTCCGCGGGTTCTTGGCATAGTATTGAAGCGCTGACGCAAGCTGTTCAGTGCGCGCCAACTGTCATCCCCGAGATGGTCGCGCACCGCTCGGCTATTGCGCACAAAATGACTGAATAGCGTCGGCAGCCCTTCTGGCTGGTCATCAGCAAACAACAGCAGCAACCGATCACGGGTCAAGATGTGTTCAGGAGAGAACCGCGCATGCCCGCGTGCGGCGTCAAGATCCTTTTCCAGGGTTTCCGGATCGAGGCTGATGTCCAGCGCCGCGAGCAAATCCGGGAGTATGTTATTCATGGCTTCGTGACGATCGTCCTGTAACAGGCGGCCCAGTGCTTCACGCAGCAGGCGCGCGCGGGTGTCTAAGCGCTCGCCGTAACGACCCATCCAGAACAGGCTTTCCGCCACCCGGCATGGCAAATCCTTGCCGTCACGGGTGACCACTATCGGACCCTGTGCCTGGCGCAGCATGCTGATGTGCGGCTGCGGCACCGGGGCCATGACCCAGATATCCTTGACGGTGCGACTCTGCATCAGCGGCGAGCCTGGCTCGCCGACCCAGGCCAGGCCGCCGGGCATGACACGGAAGTGACGCTCATGCACTGGCTTGCCCAGATCATCGGGTTCGACCAGGCTAAAGAAGCGACAGGTGGTGTGTTGGCGTTCGAGCTTTTTGCTTTGTGGATTGAAGCCCGGCGTGACCGATGGCACCACCGGCCGCTGGGCCGCATACAAATAGGGTCGCCGCTGCAAGTCGCGACGCAATTCCTCAATCGCCTCCAGGCCCATCTGACCGGCCCTGAAGGCCTTGGCCGGCTGGCTGATATCACGTAACACCCACTCGTCCAGTGACTGGGTGACCTGCGCCAGCCCTTCACTGTTACCACACCAGAGGGTCTCGCGGCAGCGCAGCAACAGCGTTTCACCCAGCAGCCTCTGGCACAGGCCAGGCATGAAGGCGGCGAGTGCTGGATGCTCGAGAACCCCCGCACCAAGAGCGTTGGCAATACGTACCTCACCATTGCGTGCGGCCTGCAACAGGCCCGGCACACCCAGCAAGGAATCGGGGCGCAGCTCCAGGGGATCACACCAGGGATCATTGATCTGCCGCACGATCACATCGACCTGGGTCAACCCGCCCAGGGTGCGCACCGACACTTGGCCTTCACGCACCACCAGATCATCGCCTTCGACCAGCGAAAAGTTCATGTAATTGGCCAGCCAGGCATGCTCGAAATAACCCGGGCTACCGGGTCCCGGCGACAGCAGCACGATATTCGGTTGTTCGCGCCCGGAACCCGCCAGGCTCGCCAGGCACCGGTGTTGCGCCTGATGGAAGCCGGCCAGGCGACTGATCGGCGCTTCCCGGTAGATGCTCGGCAGGGCGCGCGCCAGCGTAATGCGGTTCTCCAGCGCGTAGCCTGCGCCGGCCGGCGACTGGGTCCAGTCGCCAAGCACCACCCACTGGCCCTGATCATCACGGACAAGGTCTGTGCCATGAAAAATCAGCAGCGGCCGGTCGAGCTGGGACGGTGAATCGGCTGCAGCGAACAGGTAAGCCGGGTGGGTGAATACCAGTTCCGGCGGCAACAGCCCTTCGTTAATCACCTTGCGCTCGCCATACAGATCATCGAGCAGATGCTCCAGCAGACGGCTGCGCTGTTTGAGGCCTGCCTCGAGTCCTTGCCACTCCTGGGTGCTGATCACCCAGGGCAGGCAATCCAGCTGCCAGGAACGCAACTGACCGGGATCGTCTTCGTAGGGGTTGAAGGTAACACCGTTATCGTGCAGCAGGTTCTGAGCTTCCTCGCTACGGCTGACCAGGAAATCGGCACCCAACGCAGAAAACTCATTCATCAGCGCCTGCCAATGGGCGCGCGGCAGCCCATCCTGGTCGAGCAGCTCGTCGTGCTGGCTATTCTCGGGCTGCCCGGTGGAGGAATCCCTCGAATAGTCTCCGAGAAATTGTTTGAGTGACGGATCCAGACTACCTGGTAACTGCATGAGCTATTTCCTGAGCGGCGCCCAAAGTGGGCGCCGGTGTGCGCTATACCAACAAGCCATTATAGACCAGAGGCAGGTACAGCGGCGCGTCTCAGATCGAGCGTGTGCGGGTACTCCTGCCCCGGCGCCTGTTCAATCCGGTTAATCTGGCCCTGCGTGTGGCCATGCGACCAGAAGCGCGCCATGCGGCGGGCTTCTGCTTCATTGGCATTCACCGGGAAGGTCTCGTAGCTGCGCCCGGCCGGGTGTACCACATGATAGGTACAGCCGCCCAGCGAGCGATTGTTCCAGCTATCGACCAGGTCAAACACCAGCGGCGCATGCACCTCGATCATCGGATGCATGGCTGACGGCGGTTGCCAGGCGCGGTAGCGCACGGCGGCCACGCCCTCCCCCGGGATACCGGTAAACTGCAGCGGCACCTTGTAGCCATTACAGGTCAGCACGTGACGCGCCGGATTGAAGTCGCTGACCTTCACCTGCATCCGCTCGACTGAAGAGTCCACGTAGCGCGCGGTACCGCCACCACTGACCTCTTCACCCAATACGTGCCAGGGCTCGATCGCCTGGCGCAATTCCATACCCACACCGTCGTAACGGACTTCACCGCAGTGCGGGAAGCGGAATTCCAGGAAAGGCGCAAACCAATCGGCCTCAAACGCGAAACCATGGCTATTCAGGTCGGCAATCACATCACACAGATCCTGCCAGATAAAGTGCGGCATCATCCAGCGGTCATGCAGCGCAGTACCCCAGCGCACCAGCGGCTTGCGATAGGGCTTGGCGTAGAAGCGCGCAACCAGCGCACGGATCAGCAATTGCTGCATCAGGCTCATTTGAGCGTGCGGGGGCATCTCGAAGCCCCGTAGCTCAAGCAGTCCAAGTCGCCCGGTCGCCGTATCGGGAGAATAGAGCTTGTCGATGCAGAATTCTGCGCGATGGGTATTACCGGTGATATCGGTCAGCAAATGGCGCAGCAGACGATCAACCAGCCAGGGTTGCGGCACCTCCCCTTCGGGCATCTGTGACAGCGCGATTTCCAATTCGTACAGTGCCTCATGCCGTGCTTCATCCACCCTGGGCGCCTGGCTGGTCGGGCCGATGAACAACCCTGAAAACAGGTAGGACAGGCTCGGATGGTGCTGCCAGAAGGTCAGCATGCTGGCGAGTAAATCCGGGCGACGCAGGAACGGCGAATCGGCGGGCGTCTTCCCGCCCAGCGTCACATGGTTACCGCCGCCGGTGCCGGTATGCCGGCCATCGAGCATGAATTTCTCGGTACCCAGCCGGGTCAGGCGCGCCTCTTCATAGAGGATATGCGTATGGTCGACCAGATCGCGCCAGCTGGAGGCCGGCATCACATTGACTTCAATCACGCCCGGATCCGGCGTGATCATGAACTTCTCGATGCGTGTGTCTGATGGCGGTGGGTAGCCCTCGATGCACACCGGCATTTCCAGGTGCGCGGCGGTTTGCTCGATCGAGGCCAGCAGCTCAAGATATTCCTCAAGCTGCGCCAGGGGTGGCAGGAAGATGAACAGCTTGCCATCGCGTTCCTCCAGACACAGCGCCGTACCAATGACGCCTTCCTCACTCAGATCCGGCAACTGCTCCTGCCAGTCCTGCCCGGCGGCCTGGTGATGCCGGCCATCAGCCTTCTCCGCGTTTTCTTGGACTTCGCTGTAGCGGCTGGCGACCTCGCCGTGCACATCCGCCAACGCTGGCGGTGTATCAAACAGCGAACGGGGCTGCGGTTCATCAAGCTTGCGCAACGGCAGCGCCGACAAGGGCAAGCGCAGGCCCATGGGCGAATCGCCGGGAACCAGGTAGAGATGTTCCCGGCGCATCGGCCAGCGGCTGCTCTGCCAACGCTGGCTGGTCAGCTCCCGGGCCAAGGGCAACGCCAGGCCGCTGATCGTGTCCAGCCCGCGTTCCAGCAGCCGCACCAGTCTGGCCCGGCCCTCGTCGTCCTGCAGCTCTGCATCACTGAGTTTCACGTCGCTGGGCTGCTGCTGCTCCAGCCACAGGTAGTAATAGGTGTCTTCGTAACAGGGGATCAGGTAGCGCTCATCCAGCTCCAGCCGTTTCACCAGCTCGGCGGCAAACCGCTGCACGTCCTGCGCGCCGAGCTGATAATCCTTCTCCACATCCGCCAGCCACTGATCATCCTGCCACAGGGGCTTGCCGTCACGCCGCCAGTAACAGGCCAGAGCCCAGCGCGGCAGCGGCTCACCGGGATACCACTTGCCCTGCTGGTAATGCATCAATGAATGCGGCGCGTAATGCGGGCGCAGGCGCCGCAGCAGCTTCTCGGACAGCCCTCTTTTGGTTGGC
>JAWOGT010000059.1:0-5168 GCA_046496585.1 Halopseudomonas sp. | reverse complement strand
TCGGCGTCAGTGTCGGCATGACCTTGGTCTTTCTGCTGATCTGTTTGACCCTGGTCTGGCTGGTGTTCAAAACCGGCTACAAGATCAAACCCTGACCTTCACTCCGTTCTCTATGCTGTGCGCGGCGAGTCGGCTTCGCCAGTAAGCTTTACCCGCACGAGGCCGTTACCCATGAAATATCGGCCTCGATACAAGCCCTGCCTGGAGAGCTGCATGATTGAAACGCCGATGGCCCCCAAACGCGAGATCTTTGGTTGGGCCATGTTCGATTTTGCCAATCAGGGCTACACGCTGCTGATCATTACCGTGATCTACGGCGATCTGTTTACCCGGGTCATCGTCGGCGATGCGCCGGATTATCGCCTCGGCAACCTGCTCTGGAGTCTGGCGCTGGCGGTCAGTTACCTGCTGGTGGTGGTCGCCAACCCGGTCTGCGGGGCGATCATGGATTATACCGGCAGCCGCAAACGCTTTCTGTTTGCCAGTTACCTGCTCACGGTCATCAGCACCGCGCTGCTGTATATCATCGAGCCCGGTTGGCTGACCCTGGCTGTGCTGTTGATCATACTGTCGAATTTTGCCTATTCGATAGGCGAGGGCTTTATTGCCAGCTTTCTGCCGGACCTGGGGCCGCGCAAGGCACTCGGCTGGATTTCCGGGCTGGGCTGGGGGCTCGGGTATGTCGGCGGCCTGATCGCGGCGATCTTTGCCTTGCTGTTCCTCGGTGAGGTGTCGGCGGACAACTACGCTACCGTGCGTTGGGTCGGTCCCTTTGCCGCGGCGTTCTTTCTGGTTGCGGCGATTCCGACCTTCACCTGGTTGCAGGAGCGCGGTAAGCCTCGGCCGGCACCCACCGGCGACAGTCTGTTGCGCATCGGCGTGCGCCGGGTGCTGACGACCTGGCGCGAGGTCCAGTATTTTCGTGATCTGCGCTATCTGCTGGTGTCGGTGTTCTTCGCCATGGCTGGCGTGTATATCATCATTGCCTTCTCCTTTATCTACGGCGCGCAGGTGATCGGCTGGGATGAGGAGGTGCGGGTCTACATGTTCATCATCGTGCAGATTACCGCGGCGCTGGGCGCAGTCGGGTTTGGCTGGCTGCAGAGTCATATTGGCGCGCGCACGACCTATCTGATTACGCTCGGGCTGTGGCTGGTGGCGATCATGGCGATCTGGCAGACACCGGCCCTCACGCTGCTGATCGGCAACTGGTTCGGGGTGTTCTGGGAGGCCCAGTACGTATTCCTGATTGCCGGGGTGCTGGCGGGCGCCAGCCTGGGCTCGTCACAGTCGGCGACCCGGGGGCTGGTCGGCGTGCTTACGCCCAAGGGCAAGGCGGCGGAATTCTTTGGTCTATGGGGTATGGCGTCGAAGCTGGCGGCGGTGTTCGGCATCTTCGGTCTGGGTATCATCCAGTGGGGTTTTGGCCTGGCCGACGCCATCGTGTTCTGTCTGCTGCTGTTTGTGCTGGCGATCCTGTGCATCCTGCCGATGCGCGAAGCGCGCGGCACCGCGGCAGCAGAGCAGTGGCAGGACGAGGCCGCCTGAGCGGCAGGCACTCCCGGTTAGCTGCGGAGCAGCGGCTAGTCGGTGCCTTGAGCCGCTGCTCGATGCCTGCGGTTGCCGCGGGATATCCAGCTGACGGGCGGGGTTAGCGCTTCTTTTTCTGCAACTGCTCCACCAGCCCCTTGGGCGGATGCTTGATCACCAGCGAGTCGGCGGACTCGTCATATTCCACGCGCTCGCCGAGCAGGTGCGCTTCAAAACTGATCGACAGGCCGTCAGCCTTGCCATAGAAGCGCATGAAGTTGTTCAGCGTGCGTTTGTCCGGCGGAATCTCCGCAGACAGGCCGTAATCCTTGTTGCGGATATAATCGTAGAAGGCGCGCGGCTGTTGCTCGTCCATCAATCCGGACAGTTCCTCCAGCGCCACCTGTTCGCCCTGGCGGGCCTGGCCGCTGACGTAGCTGCTCATGGCCTTGGTCTTGTCCTTGAGCGCTACCGGCTCCAGGTCGGCCTCGCCAACATAGTCCTGAAACGCCTGCAGCAGGGTGGTGGTCTCTACTTCGGGGTTGGCGCCTTCAACGCAACCGATAAAGTCGCGGAAGTAATCCGACACGCGCTTGCCGCTGCGGCCGCGGATAAAGGAAATATACTGCTTGGAGCTGGCGTTCTGCTTCCACTCGGTGAGGTTGATGCGCGCCGCCATGTTCAGGGCAGACAGATCCAGATGGCGGGCGGCGGCCACGTCGAGGTTGTCGGTCACGGTGACGCCTTCGGTGTGGTGCAGCAAGGCAATCACCAGAAACGCAGTCATGCCCTGGCGGTAGCGGATAAACAGCACATGCCCGCCGAGCGCCAGGTTGGAGGCTTCCATCAAGGTTTTCAGCTGCTCGCTGGCCTTGGCCGTGAAGCTGACAAAATCCAGTTCCTGATCGATCAACTGCTGCAGCCAGCCACTGAACGGGTAGGCGCCGCTTTCTTCGTGAAAGTAGCCCCAGGCCTTGTTCGGCTTGCTGTTATAGGCTTCGATCAGCCCGGCCAGCAGTTGCTCCAGCGCGTCGGAGTTGGCCAGTTCGGCCTCGCGCAGGGTCAGGCTGGCGGGCTGGCCGTCGGGCTTCTTGTGAATCTGGTGGACTATGCTGCTATCGATGGGCATGGGGTCTGTCCGCAGGGATTTTTTCAGGGCTGCACGTTAACTCAGTTCCGCAGAAGGCGCAAAGGCGATACCGCCAGGCATCTGTTACCGAGGACTGCTACAGAGGTCGGCTACAAAGGGAACAGCAACGGCACCAGTATGACACTGACCAGCATGACCAGCGCGGTGAAGGGCACGCCGATGCGCAAAAAATCGACGAAACGGTAGCGTCCCGGATCCAGAATCAAGGTATTGACCGGCGAAGAGACCGGGGTCATGAACGCCGCCGAGGCGGCCAGCGCAACGGTCATCGCGAAGGGCACCGGTGAAACACCCAGAGCCTGTGCGGTGGCAATGGCCACCGGCGCCATCAGCACGGCGGTGGCGGTATTGGAAATGAACATGCCGATCAGCGCGGTCGCCAGAAACAGGGTGGCCAGCAAGGCATGCGGCCCGGCATCGCCCAACAGCTGAAGCAGCGTACTGACGGTCAGGTCGATCCCCCCGGTTTTCTGCAGCGCCCGGGCGAAGGGCAGCATGCCAATGATGAGCAGCAGGCTGGGCCAGTGGATGGCCCGATAGGCCGAGTCCATATCGATACAGCGGAAGGCGCCCATCAACAGGCAGCCAATCAGCGCCGCGAGCACGTTGGGTACCCAGCCGCTGACCATCAACGCCACCATGATGGCCAAACTGAGCAGGGCATACGGGGCCTTGCGTTTGGCCGGGGCCACTTCGTCGATTTCTGCAGGTAGGCTGAGCAGCAGGAAGTCGCGACTCAAGCCATGCAGGCGCTTGATGTCTTTCCAGGCCCCGGCCACCAGCAGCGTGTCGGCCGGTTTCAGGCGCTCGTCGACCAGCAGGCCTTCCAGCGCCTGACCGCTGCGGCGCAGGCCAACCACGTTGAGGTGGTGCTGGCTGCGAAAACCCAGTTCCAGAATGGTTTTGCCCGGCAGCTGGGACTCCGGGGGCAAAGCAACTTCGGCCAGCCCCAGCTGGTGCGAATGGATACTGTAATAGGAGGCGCTGAGCGGCAGCGGTTCCAGACCCAGTTCGGCATAGGCGCCGAGCAGGGCGATGGCCGGGCTGGCCAGGTCGATCAGTAGCACATCCCCGGGTAGCACCAGGGTACTGCCGTTGGCGATGTGCAACAGTGTGCGAAAGCGCTGCTGGCGCTCCACGGCAATTACATTGATGCCGTACTCACTACGCAGCTCCAGCTCGTTCAGCGGCTTGTTCGCCAGTGGCGAATGGACGCCCACCTGCAGGCGCCGTTCCCGTTCGGTCAGCCGGTAGCTATCGGCGAGCTGCGTGAGTGTCTGGCGCGGCAAGGCGTGCTGGATACTGGTCTGCTCGTTGCCGAGCCAGTGCCGTGCAATCAGCATGTAGCCAATGCCCAGTAGCAGTACCAGCAGGCCGATAGGGGTGAAGCTGAAAAAACCAAAACCGTCCAGACCGCTGCGCACCAGTTCGCTATGCACCACCATGTTCGGTGGTGTGGCCACCAGCGTGAGCATGCCGCTGATCAAGCCGGCGAAGCTCAGGGGCATCAACAGCCGTGCCGGAGAGCTGCCAATCCGCGTGGCAATGCTCAGTACAATCGGAATAAAGATCGCCACCACGCCGGTCGAACTCATGATCGAGCCGAGTCCGGCGACGGTCAGCATCAGCAGGATCAGCAGGCGTACTTCACTGTTGCCCGCCTTGCGCACCATCCAGTCGCCCAGTTGGTAGGCGATGCCGGTACGCACCAGGCCATTGCCGACGACGAACAGCGCGGCAATCAGGATAACGCTGGGGTCGCTGAAGCCGGCCAGGGTTTCCTGCAGCGTCAGCACCCCGGTCAGTGGCAGCGCCAGAATGACCAGCAGTGCCACAACGTCCATACGCGGCTTGTTGATGATAAACAGGAGCATGCTGCTCAGCAGCAGCCCCAGCACCAGCGCCAGTTCAGCGCTCATGGGGTGCTCCCGCCGGCCTACAGCCCGGCGATGTGGGCACGCTGTTCACTGAGCTGGGTCACGGCCTGCTCGGCGTCGGCCAGCTTGGCGCGTTCCTTGTCGATCACTGCGGGCGGCGCCTTGTCGACGAAGCCGGCGTTGGACAGCTTGCCGCCGATACGTTTGATCTCGCCCCCTAAACGCAGGATTTCCTTGTCCAGGCGCGCCAGCTCGGCGGTCTTGTCGATCAGCCCGGCCATCGGTACCAGCACCTCCAGTTCACCGACCAGCGCGGTGGCGGACAGCGGCGCGTCCTCGCCCTCAGCCAGTACCCGGATGGATGACAGTTTGGCCAGCTTCTTCAGGAAGGTATCGTTCTCCGTCAGGCGGCGCTGGTCCTCACTGCCGACGCGGCGCAGCAGCAGTTCCAGTTCCTTGCCGGGCGCCACATTCATTTCGCCGCGGATATTGCGCACGCCGAGAATCAGCGCCTTGAGCCATTCGATATCGCCTTCGGCGGCGGCGTCGATGCGCGCTTCATTGGCCACCGGCCAGGCCTGCAGCATGATCGTCGGACCGGCCTTGCCGGC
>JAWOGT010000394.1:0-14881 GCA_046496585.1 Halopseudomonas sp. | reverse complement strand
CCGCTCGGTCCAGAGTATCCGCATCCTGGAGCAGGAGAAAGCGATCAACCTCGGCCTCTTGAAAAATACTCAGATCAACCGCAGGATTGCCGAGCGAGCTGCTATTTTTGTCGATGTTCAAAACATGTTCTATGCGGCCCGGCTGCGGGCTGGAGCATTTCAAGCCGGGCAACCTGTTCATGTACATCTTTATCAGTGGCTTCTTTGCTGCGGGCTTGTGTGGCGTGGTGACCATCCTTGCGGGAATGGGGCTGATGGCCTGGTCCGGGCAACTGGCGATGTCGACAGCACCCTTTGAGGTGATTGGTTTTCTGCTGCTGGCGGCGTTTCCCGAAGCCTTTATCAATGGCACCGTAGTGACGGGGCTGGTGGTCTTCTATCCAGACTGGGTGGAAACCTTCGACAGCGACCGTTATCTGCAGGAACCCTTCGATCCGAATGACAAAAGCTGAGCCACATCAATGACGGCCAGGGAGCTGTTGTGCTGAAATGGGTTTTTCATCAGGAGGTCTAAGCATGTCGGTGTATAAATTGGCAGCGCAGTTGATGCAGGACAATCTGGCCACGGCTCAGGCCCAGGGCTTCACCGAACAGCAGTTGGCCAAGGCGTTGATGAATGAAGTCATTGGCATCTATCGGCGCGAAAGAAGTATCAGCGATATTGCCCATGAGCTGCATTTCCTCGCCGAGAACCTCGACGAGGATGCCGATTATGCCTTTATGCGGCCGTAAGCCTTCAGGGCACGTTGATTTCGATAACGCCGTCCGCGCTGACGCTGACGTCGGCCTGTCCGCCTTCAACTGAGGGACTAGCCGATTCGGCATCCGCCATCATGGCCATTTTTGCCCCACGATAGATTGGCGGCTGCATGAACTGGCTGTTCAGGTTCAGATTGACGATCTTGTAGTCGGTGCCGCCGAGGCTGCGTGTGGCGATATTGGCGCGGGCCTTGAAGGCTTCGATAGCCTCGCGAATCAACTCGTCTTCGGTGTTGCGCCGGCTCTCGGGCGACAGGCTGAACTGCATGTCGCCCAGATTCAGCTCACCCATGAGGTTGCCGGTCAGGGTCGACAGGCTGGCGAAATCGGTACTTTCCAGCAGAATCTCGCCACGCTCACGCCAGGCGATGATGTTTTCGCGCTGCTCGTCATACACCGGCTGGCTGCTGCGATTGCCGCTCGATACGCTGACGCCCTCGGTCTGGCGGGCGCTATCGAGTGCCTTGTTCAAGCGCTCGGTGATGCGTGCGGCGAGTTTGCCGGCGTTCTGATTCTGCTCTTCAGCATACAGGCGGACCTGCAGGGTGTCGTGGCTGACGGCCTTCTGCACTTCGGCGCGCAGGGATATCTGATTGTAGCGAGCATCCTCGGCGAGCACATTGTGGGCGCTGAACGCCAAGCCCAGGCCGATACACATCGGTGCAAGTGTTGCT
The DNA here is from genome assembly GCA_046496585.1 of Halopseudomonas sp. Classification (GTDB taxonomy): domain Bacteria; phylum Pseudomonadota; class Gammaproteobacteria; order Pseudomonadales; family Pseudomonadaceae; genus Halopseudomonas. The sequence continues at coordinate 13,448 of JAWOGT010000394.1, read as the reverse complement.
AAGCGCATGGAGTACGTCCTTCTGAGGTAAGATCGGGGCGGCCTTGTGCACCAGCCTCAAGACCGGTGTCAGGCCTTATCATTGCGCGCATTCGGTAACAGCTCAAGCGTACCTCCTCAGGCGCTTTTGTGCGACGCTATCTGCCTTCACGCTTTGCTATCGCACGTCGTTCATTTCAGGAGTTTGTTCCGTGGCCCAACGGCTGTTCATGAGCCCCAACACGCTGGCCTTGTCGCCTACCCGGCAGAATCTATGGCGGCTGATTCTGATCCGCCTGTTGGTGCTCCTGGTGCAAAGCCTGTCGGTAATGGGCGCTTACCTCAGTGGCTGGTTCCCCTTGCCCTGGACGCCGCTATTATTGACCCTGGGTGTGTCTGCGCTGGTCAGCATACTGACCCTGCTTCGGCTCTCGCGCCGCTGGCCGGTGACCGATTTCGAATATGGCCTGCAGTTGTCCTTCGACATGCTGATACACAGTGTATTGCTGTATTTTTCCGGCGGCCCGACCAACCCCTTTGTCTCGTACTATCTGGTGCCATTGACCATCGCGGCGGCCACCTTGCCCTGGTTCTATACAGCGGTACTGGCTGGTTTGTCGGTGTCCGCGTACAGCGTTTTGCTGATCTGGTATGAGCCGCTGGCGGCGTTCGAATTCAAGCTGTCAACCGGGCTGATCAGTCTGCATATGATCGGCATGTGGCTGAGCCTGGCAATGAGTGCGGGGCTGATCAGCCTGTTCGTGGTGCGCATGGCGGCGGCTCTGCGCCAACATGCCGAACATCTGGCCGAGCGCCGCGAGCAGAGTATTCAAGACGCGCAGCTATTGGGCATTGCCAGCGTTGCAGCTGGCGCGGCGCACGAGCTGTCTACGCCGCTGTCGACCATGAGTGTGTTGCTCAAGGACCTGCGCACCGATTACCCCGATCCGCAATTGCAGGAGGATCTGGCGCTGCTGCAGGAACAGGTGAAAATGTGCAAGGATAGCCTGCAGCAGATGGTGCGCAGGGCCGAGCACACCCGCGACCAGCCCGAGCAGCATGAATTAGCCGATGTCTGGTTGAAAAGTCTGCTGGCGCGTTGGCAATTGATGCGCCCGGAGGCGTCCTGGCAACTGCTGCCCCTGCCGGCCAAGGCCGCGCCATCGGTCAAGGCCAGCCCGGAGCTGGGCCAGGCGGTACTCAACCTGTTGAATAACGCCGCCGATGCCTGCGCTGAAGGTATCCAGATCACCCTGGAATGGGATCAAAAGCGCCTGCGTTTGTCGATTCGCGATTTTGGCCCGGGCGTGCCACTGCATATTGCCGAGCATATAGGGACTGCCTTTGTGACTACCAAGGGCAAGAAAGGCTTCGGTCTTGGCTTGTTCCTCAGCCACGCAGCGGTTCAACGCATGGGCGGCAGCATTAAACTTTTCAACCAGGATGGCGGCGGTACGCTGGCCGAAGTGATTTTGCCGATTGCATGGGAGACAGAGAATGAGTGAGATGACCGAGCAGGAAGTGCAGCCATTACTATTGCTGGTGGATGATGACCCGACGTTCACCCGCGTCATGGCGCGGGCCTTGTCGCGGCGCGGACTGCGGGTGAATACCGCAGGCGATGCGGAAGAAGCCATGCAGCTGGCGCGGCAGGAGCGCCCGGATTACGCGGTGCTCGATCTGAAGATGGAGGGCGATTCCGGACTGGTGCTGTTGCCGCGACTGCTGGAGCTGTATCCGGACTTGCGCGTGGTCATCCTGACCGGCTATTCGAGCATCACCACGGCGGTTGAGGCGATCAAGCGCGGCGCCTGCAACTACCTGTGCAAGCCAGCCGATGCGGATGACGTGCTCACTGTGCTGTTGTCCGAGCAAGCGGACCCAGACACCCTGGTGGCCGATCATCCGATGTCGGTGGATCGCTTGCAGTGGGAGCATATCCAGCGTGTGCTGGCCGAGCATGAGGGCAATATATCCGCCACCGCGCGGGCATTGGGCATGCATCGGCGCACACTGCAGCGCAAATTGCAAAAGCGTCCGGTCAGGCGCTGATCTGACCCGGCGGATGGTGACTTTCGCTTGGGGTTTGTCGCCAAAGCAGCTAGGGTGGTACACAGGTTCTTCCCGCAGGGCGGTGACATCATGTTTGCAGCAATGCGAAACGACAGGATGCAGGCACTACATTTTTTTAGCGATGGGCAGACCGGCCTTGAGGCCATTATTGCCATCCACAATACCCGGCTGGGTCCGGCGTTAGGCGGTTGTCGTTATATGCCCTATGCCAGTACCGAGCAGGCTCTAGCGGATGCCATCCGCCTGGCCCGGGGCATGAGTTACAAGGCCGCGCTGGCCGGATTGGAGCAGGGCGGCGGCAAGGCCGTCATTATTCGCCCTGCGCATGTGGCTGACCGTGCCGCCTTGTTCGAGGCGTTCGGGCGCTGCATCGAATCGCTGCGTGGCGGCTACATCACTGCAGTGGACAGCGGCACCGGCCCACAGGATATGGACTGTATAGCCCAGCAGACCGGGCATGTGACCAGCACTAGCCAGGCTGGCGATCCTTCGCCGCATACTGCGCTGGGCGTGCTGATGGGTATTCGCAGTGTGGCCCGCGCCAAGCTGGGTCAGGATGATCTGGCCGGGGTGCGGATCATGTTGCAGGGGTTGGGCAATGTTGGTTACCCACTGGCCGAGCTGCTGGTGGCCGAGGGGGCGGATCTGCTGGTGTCTGATCTGGATGCCGGCAAGGTGCGCCTGGCGGTGGACGAACTGGGCGTCAAACCGGTCGCTTCCAGCGCGGTCTACGAATCACCCTGCGATATTTTTGCGCCCTGCGGTCTGGGCGGCGTGCTCGATTCGCTGACCATCAACCGCCTGCGCTGCGCGGCGGTGGCAGGTGCTGCCAACAATCAGTTGGTCGCCGGTGACGCGGCGGACCTGCTGGATGCCCGGGGCATACTCTATGCCCCGGATTATGTGATCAATGCTGGCGGTCTGCTGCACGTAGCGCTGACCCACCGCGGCGTCGCTGCCGGCGAAATCGCGCGGCGGGTCAAACTGATCGGAACACGCCTGGATGGCATTTTTGCCCAGAGTAGCGCCGAGGGTCGCTCGCCTTCGGAGATTGCCGATCATCAGGCCGAAGCTATTCTTTACCCGGACTGATCCGCAGTTTATTTGCGGCCTTGGCTGTCTGGCTGTCAGGGCTTGCTCAGGCCAAATCGCTTGAGCAGTCTGGCATCCAGTATCGAGGTTGGCAGCCAGCGTTTCAGCCGCACCATGTTGCGGCTGTTGCTGCCGATCAGCACCACCTCCGGCCGCAGCGGACTCTTGACGTACTGCATCAACTCCTTGGCGAAGTCCGCCGCGCTGGTCGAACTGGCTTTCTGCGAGGCCTGGGCGCGAGCCTGCACAGCAGGCTCCCAGGGCTTGTACCAGGAATCCTCGGCCAGGGTGATGGCGGCGCTGGCATTGTTGCCGAAATCCGACGCGATGGCGCCGGGCATGACCGTGAGCACGCCAATAGAGAAGGGTGTCAATTCCAGCCGCAGCGCGTCTGAGACGGCATGTAGCGCCGCCTTCGAAGCGCAATACACGCCGGAAAACGGCGTGGTGGTGACGCCGGAGACACTGCCGATATTGACGATCAAGCCCTTGCTCAGGCGTAACAGATCCACGCTCGCGCGGACCATCTGCACCGGGGCAAAGACATTGGTGTCAAATTGTTTGAGCAGGGTCGCGTGATCGGCATCCAGCATCGGCCCCATTGCACCGTAGCCGGCATTGTTGACCAGCAGGTCCAGGCGGCCAGCCTCCTGGCGCAGCCGCGTGGCACAGGCGGCGATCTGCTCGGCATCATTCACATCCAGTTTCACCGCCACCGCGCCCTTGGCAATCAGCGGCGCCAGGCTATCGGGATTGCGCGCGGTTGCCCAGACCTGGTAGCCCTCTTTGATGCAGGCAAATGCCAGCGCCTGGCCGATACCGCTGGAGCAGCCGGTAATCAAAGCAACGGGTTGAGTCATGGTGTTTAGCCTTGTTGTATAAAAAGTTGTCTGCCAAGTCGTATAAGTGCTTTGCAGGACCCGGTTCTATCAGCATCAATCTTGAAACTGTGCACGGATCCTGACCAGGCGGTACTCCAGATCGGCTGCCTGAGCGCCGCTGCGCAGCGCCGGCACCGAGTAACAGCCTTGCCATTGTTCACCGGGTGCCAGCGCCTGGTCAGTGTGATACATCGCGTCGGTGATGCCGATGTCCAGCAGATTGGTGTTGTAGTCTGGATAAGTCGCCGTCAGCTGCCAGCGTATCCGGGTGGCAGTACGAGCGCTGCGATTGTCGATCACCACGCGCAAGGGTTTGCCGAAGTCGCAGCGGTCCGGCTGGTAGGCGGCGTTGGTCTGCAACTGGTCAGTCAGATTGCTGGCATGCCAATAGCGTATGCCCAGCACGGCCGCCACCAGCAGCGCCAGCGCCAGCAATGCCGCGCTGATGGGCAGCATTGGCCGGGGAAAACGCAGTAGTAACACCAGCCAGATCAGAAACAGGGCAATGCCCAATGCCATGCGAATCTCCTGTTTGCACTTCGATGGGGGCATATGGAGGGGTTCCAGATGCTGCCCCACTCTAGCAGAGGCGCTCGCTCAGATCACCGCAGTGTCAGGCCAGCCGAATAATTCACAACTGTTATGCAGGCATGCGCGGGCAAAGTGCTCCACCGGTTCGCCGCGCAGCGCCGCCAGCTCCAGACAGATCCGCGGCAGCCATTCAGGGCTGTTGCGCTGATGCGCATGAAAGTGTGGCGCCATGTCCGGGGCATCGGTTTCCAGCACCAGGCTGTCGAGGGGCAAGGCCGCGACAGTGCGCCGTAACCTGTTGGCCTGGGGCCAGGTCGCAGCGCCTCCAAGCCCCAGCCGGAAACCCAGTTTGATATATTCGCGGGCTTCCTCGAGGCTGCCGGCAAAGGCATGCACTATGCCGCCGCGCGGCAGCCGATGACGCTTGAGCGTGGCAATGGTATCGGCGTGAGCGCGGCGTACATGCAGCAGAGCGGGCAGCTGGGCATCGGCCGCGATGCTCAGTTGAGCGTCAAACAGTACCTGCTGGCGCTGGCGGTCCAGTTCGGGCAGAAAATAGTCCAGACCGATTTCCCCCACGGCGCAACATCGCGGATGGCTGGTCAGTTGCTGCAGTCGTTGGGCCAGATCGTCCAGGTGGCTGGGCTGATGGTGTTCCAGGTAGATCGGGTGCAGGCCAAAGGCAGCAAACAGGCGGGGGTCCGCCTCGACCAACTGCCACAGCCGGTCCCAGTTCTGCCGGTAGACGCCGAGGATGACCAGTCGCTCGACACCGGCTTGTGCGCAGCGCTGCAATACCTGCTGGCGGTCAGCATCGAAGTCGGGGAAGTCCAGGTGGGTATGGGTATCGATATAACGCATGGTTCAGACCCGGTTGCGGCTGGGCGGTAAGAGCTCGGCCATGCTCGACCGATGCCCAAGCAGCAGCGGCTGGCCGGGCCGGATGCCCTGGGCGTCATCGAGATGGTGGCGCATCGCCGTAAGAGCCGTATGGCACCAGTTTAGCCGCATTGCTCGGATAAACCAGTCAGCTTGCGGTTACACCCCACACGCCTGACGCCCGAGCGCAACTTTTTTGGGGCTCACTCTCGGAGATCAGTGATGCTCCCGGGTGGCCAGGAAGCGGATGTCCGGCCAGCGCTCTTCAGTCAGGCTCAGATTGACGCGGGTCGGCGCCAGGTAGGTCAGATGTCCGCCGCCGTCAATTGCCAGGTTCTCCATTGCCTTGGTGGTGAACTCTTCAAGCTTTTTCTTGTTAGTGGAGTCAACCCAGCGTGCCGACCAGATGGTGACGGGCTCGTAAATGCACTCGACCTTGTATTCCTCCTTCAAGCGGCTGGCGACCACGTCAAACTGCAGTACACCCACGGCGCCGAGAATGATCTCGTTGTTGCGCTCGGGGAAGAACACCTGGGTGGCGCCTTCTTCGGCCAGTTCCTGCAGGCCCTGACGCAGTTGCTTGGACTTCAGCGGGTCCTTCAGGCGCACGCGTCGGAACAGCTCCGGGGCAAAATGCGGGATGCCGGTATAGCTGAGGTTCTCGCCCTGGGTGAAGGTATCGCCTATCTGAATCGTGCCATGGTTGTGCAGACCGATGATGTCCCCGGCCCAGGCTTCTTCCAGGTGCTCACGTTCGGCGGCGAAGAACGTCAGCGCCTCGGCAATGCGCAGCTCCTTGCCGGTGCGCACATGGTGCAGTTTCAAGCCTTTTTCATACTGGCCCGAGCAGATCCGCATAAAAGCGATGCGGTCGCGGTGCTTGGGGTCCATGTTCGCCTGAATCTTGAATACGAAACCGGTGAACGGGTCTTCGGTTGGTTCTACCGTGCGTTCATTGGCTGGGCGGGCCAGCGGGGCGGGGGCCCAGTCGACGATCGCGTCCAGCACCTGATCAACGCCGAAGTTGCCCAGCGCGGTGCCGAAAAACACCGGGGTCATTTCACCGCGCAGGAAGGCGTCACGGTCAAACTTGTGACAGGCACCCTGGACCAGTTCCAGTTGCTCGACGAAACCATCGTAGAGGTCATCCAGGTGCGCACGGGCCTCGTCGGAGTCCAGGTGGCGGATGATCTTCGCCTCGGTGCGCTCGTGCCCATGGCCGCTGGCATAGACCACGATCAGATCCTGCTCAAGGTGATATACGCCCTTGAAGTCGCGATAGCAGCCAATCGGCCAGGTAATCGGTGCGGCCTTGATATTCAGCACCGCTTCGATTTCATCGAGTAATTCGATCGGATCACGAATGTCGCGGTCCAGCTTGTTCACAAAGCTGACGATCGGTGTATCGCGCAGACGACAGACGTCCATCAGCGCAATGGTGCGAGGCTCTACGCCTTTACCACCGTCGAGCACCATCAACGCGGAATCGACCGCGGTCAGGGTACGGTAGGTATCTTCGGAAAAGTCCTCGTGGCCGGGGGTATCGAGCAGGTTGATCATGCAGTCGCGATAGGGAAACTGCATGACCGAGGTGCTGACCGAAATCCCGCGCTGCTTTTCCATGGCCATAAAGTCGGAAGTCGCATGCCGGTCGGATTTACGCGCCTTCACCGTACCTGCCACATTAATCGCCTGACCCATCAGCAGCAGGCGTTCGGTAATGGTGGTCTTGCCCGCATCCGGGTGGGAGATGATGGCAAAGGTGCGACGTTTGGCGACTTCAGCAGCGTTGTTGCTCATTGAAAACCTTGCAGATTGGCTAGCGTGTGGGATTCGACGGGCGATTATACTCCATTGGGGCACATGATTCGCTGGCAAAAGCGCTACCGATCGGCTGCCTCTACGGGCAGGTCTGCCGGCCTGCTCGGGCGCGTATCGAGCAGCTGCACCAGCTGACGCTCCAGCGCCGCCGTGGCCGAGTGCTGCAAGTGCAGGCCGAGCTTGGTGCGCCGCCAGAGAATGTCATCGACACTGCGTGCCCATTCCTCGCGCACCAGATAGGCCACTTCGCGCTCATACAAACCCGCGCCGTAGTGCTCGCCGAGGCTGTGCAGGCTGTCGCAACCGGCGAGGATCTGCCGGCACAAGGTGCCGTAGGTGCGTACCCAGCGCTGCAGTATCGTGGCCGGCAGCCAAGGGTACTCGGCAGCCAGTTCCTGGTGCAGGCTGGCATGGTCGTGAAAATCACCGCCCGGCAGCACCGCCTTGCGCGTCCAGGCACCGCCGGCCTGGGGAAAAAACCGGCACAGGCTATCGGTCGCCGCCTCAGCCAGTTTGCGGTAGGTGGTGATCTTGCCGCCAAACACCGACAGCAGCGGTGCCATCCCCGGCGGCTGGTCGAGGTCAAAACTGTAGTCGCGCGAGGCTTTCTGGGCGGTGGCCGACTCGTCGTCCATTAACGGCCTGACGCCGGAGAAGCTCCAGACGATGTCGCTGGCGCTGATCTTCTCGCGGAAGTGGCTGTTGACCACCGCCAGCAGATAGTCGGTTTCCGCTGCGGAAATCGTCACCTGGGACGGATCGCCGCGGTAGTCGACATCCGTAGTGCCGATCAGCGAAAAGTCATCCTCATAGGGAATGACGAAGACGATACGCCCATCAGTGTTCTGCAGAATATAGGCGTGCTCGCCGATGTGCATGCGCGGCACGACAATATGGCTGCCCTGGACCATGCGGATCTGTTTGGCGGCCGTTTGCCCCACGGCCTGGGTCAGCACCTGGCTGACCCAGGGCCCGGCGGCATTGACCAGCGCGCGGCAGCGGTACTCGGTCTGCTCGCCGGTGAGCTGGTCTTCCAGCTGCACCCGCCACAGCGGGCCGTCGCGCAGCGCCCTCACACAGCGTGAGCGAGTGCGGATCTGCGCGCCTTTGGCCGCGGCCGCCTGGGCACAGAGCACGACCAACCGCGCATCATCCACCCAGCCGTCGGAATACAGGAAGCCCCGCTGAATCGTGGCGACCAGCGGGCTGTCTGCCTCGAAGCGAATGCCCTTCGAGGCGCCGAGCAGTTCGCGGCGGGCCAGGTGGTCGTACAGGAACAGGCCGATGCGGATCATCCAGGCCGGGCGCAGGTGTGGCTGATGGGGTAGGCAAAAGCGCAGCGGCCACATGATGTGCGGTGCGTTGCGCAGCAGCGCTTCGCGCTCGGCAAGTGCTTCGCGCACCAGACGGAACTCGTAGAACTCCAGATAGCGCAGGCCACCATGAATCAGCTTGCTGCTGCTGGATGAGGTCGCCGAAGCCAGATCGTTCATCTCGCAGAGCAGCACCCTGAGGCCGCGCCCGGCCGCATCCAGCGCGATGCCGGTGCCGTTAACGCCGCCGCCGATCACCAGCACGTCAAGGATGGGGGGTTGCTCTGCAGTCTCGGTCATGGCTCGGCTCTGAAACGGAATAAACACAGTCTTTATACTACACAGCCAGCCGTGGGCAGTCATGCCGGTCATCGCCCGGCAGTGTTACGAGGGTCCTACTGCTGACCGCGCTCACGCTGGCTGTAGCGGCATGACGGGTTTCAGATCCAGGTTATCCAGCAAGCCGGGTAGCCCGTGCACATGCCCCTGAGCATAGTCCACGCCAATGCTCCTGACCGTATCCAGAATATCCCCGGAGGACACGTATTCGGCGATCACCTTCTTGTTCAGGTAGTGACCCATTTCGGTGATCGAGCGCACCAGCGCAAAATCCACGGCGTTGCGGGTAATATCGCGGACGAAAGCCCCGTCGATCTTGATGAAATCCACCGGCAGGCGCTTGAGGTAGGAGTAGGACGACTGGCCAACGCCAAAATCATCCAGCGAAAAACGGCAGCCGATACTGCGCATCTCGTTGATAAAGTCGGCGGCGTCTTCGAGATTGGCCACTGCGGTGGTTTCGGTGATCTCGAAGATCAGCTTGTCGCGCGGTACCTGATAACGCACCAGGGCGTCGAAGATAAAGTCGAGGAAGGAGTCGTCGTTCATCGAATGGCCGGACAGGTTGATCGAGAAGCCGCCAAACAGATGCAGTTGGTCCTGGTGCTCCATCATCCAGCGCAGCACCGTTTCGATGACCCAGCGATCTACCGAGCCCATGCGGTTGTAGTCCTCGGCCACCTTGATGAAGTCGGCGGGTGGCCTATGTTCACCCTGGTCATCAATCACCGTGAGCAGGACTTCATAGTGGGGCAGGGCGCTTGTCTGAATTGCCAGCGGGGCTATTTTCTGGCAGCGCAATTTGAGCTGATTCTCATCCAGGGCACGGTTGATGCGCCCGACCCAGAGCATGACCTCGTCAAGTTCCTCGAGGCGTTCATCGCCGGGCAGCACGACTTGAATATGCTTGTGCCCCGCGCGTTTGGACATCTCCACCGCAGTTTCCACCGAGCGCAGCAGATCCATGACCTTCTGGTTTTCGTGATTGAATCCGAGCATGGCTATCACGGTGTTAATCACGAAGCTGTGCTGCTCATGCACGAAGCGGGTGGTTTCAATCGCCGTCTTCAGCTCCGAAGCAAGCCGGTAGCCAGCCTTGTCGGCGTCGATCGGTGCGAGAATGGCGAACTGATCCGGGCCCACGCGGCCTACCTGAGCATGCTCGTCGACGAAGCTACTGATGCGCCGGGCCAGATCACGCAAGAAGCGGTCGCCGGTTTCGTAACCACAGGTGTTGTTGATCACCTTGAACTGCTGAATATCGAGGAAGATCAGCGTATGCGCACTCTGCTCCTGCTGCGCCTGGGCCACGCACTGGGCCAGGTTGCGGGAAAATTCCTTGCGCGTCAGCAGGCCGGTCAGTTGATCGTGCGAGGAGTCAAAGGCCAGCTTGTCATAGATCTTCTGCACCAGGGCGTCGAGGCCCTGTTCCACTGCCGGCATGGCGGCATCGTGGAGTAGCTCCAGGTGGCCATCGCGTAGCAACTGGGCAGCCTGTTCCAGCGACAGTCCGCAGGTTTTGGTGCCATGATGATTGGCAAACATGAACTGGCTGGCGTCATCGGCCATCCAGACCAACTGGAAGAGCTGGGTTGGCTGGCTGTTGCGGGTCAGCTCGAACCATTGCGAGACCTTCAGATTGCGTGCCCGCTTCAGCCAGCGCACCAGGCCCGTGTCGAGATCCCCTTGCGCGGCGAGTCGCGCTTCGAGCAGCTCGCTGCTCAGTTCGGCGCTGCTGTACAGCGCCATTGGCGTGCTGTCCTGCACGCCAATGGCGAGTAGCTGGGTCATGCGCTCAAGCAGTCCGGCGTGGGCAACGCCGTCTTCCGGCACTTTGCACAGGCCCTTGCCAAGCAGTTTGAGCAGGCGTTCGGGACTGTGGGCCGGTTGCCGCTGGGTATTGGTCTGCGGCAGAAGATGCCAGAGCAGGTGGGCGATGACGGTCAGGGTCATGTTCCAGGACGCGCCATTGATGCCCTCGCGCAAATAGCTCATGCGCATCAGGTCCTTCCATCCATGATTGACCAGATCGATCAGGATCCTGGGCACAGGCTGTTCGAACAGTTCGCTGAGCTGGCGCTCGATTTGCCGGTTGGCCTGCACCAGCCGCTGCTGGCCGACACAGGTTTCACGGATGCGGCTCAGATTGCGTTCGATAAAGCGCTTTTCACGGGTGACCAGCGTGTCCAGGTTTTCCAGGCTCTGGCTGAAGGCCAAAGTATCATCGTCGCTGGCGAGAATATGCTGAATGCTTTCGCGTATCGCGCCCTTGTTGGCTTCCAGATTGATACTGCCCTGATCCGCTAGCAGCGCCAGATAGTTGACTGCCTGGCGCGCCGGATGAAAATCACCGCTGAACAGCTCCGGGTCCTTGAGCATGATCTTCAGCAGCGGTACCTGCAGCGTGCGCAACTCCTCCTTGAGGTCCGCCGCCACGCGCTCATTTTGCACAATGCTGTCGAACAGGGTTTCAATCATCTCTACCGAGTCATGCTCAAACTCGCTGAGATCGATCTGCACGCCGCCGTTGGCCTGCTGCCATTGCTGCTTCAGGGCGCCAGGGCCGGTGAAGCTGACCTGGCCGCGGAGCACTTGCGCCTTGATGTGGTCCAGCGCTGCCAATGAGGGGCGTGACGGCTGGGCGAAGGCGCCGGAGCTGGTCGGGGCCGTGTAGGCCAGCTGATCACCAGGGGGGGTTAACTGCCGCTGGATAGTCAGCAGTTGGCTGGCCGCACTGAACGCCTGGCTGGCGCCCGAGGCCGCATAAGGCGGGGCAGCAGGCGGCGGCGCTTGCTGCTGCAGGGTTTCTACGGTGGCGGGTTGCGCTGCGGGCGCGCTGTCGGGTGGCTCGGCAGTGCTGTGTGCCAAGCCGACCGCGGGGCTGGCAGGCCTTGGCGTGTGCGGTGATTGAGCCTGCGCGGCCAGGTAGTGGTTTACATCCAGCTCGGGAAGAATGTCGGCATCGACAAGTAGCTGATTGAGCTCTTGATAGGCTGTTTCCAGCCGCGCCAGGATGCGCTCCTGCAGCACCTGGAAGACAACCTCAATAACCTTGTTGTTGAGCCCCAGATGGCGGATCACCTCAAAAAAGGTATTGCATAGCGCCGACGGCGAATAGGGATTAAACGTGCGGCTGGCAGCGCGATTACCGAACGCGGCGTCGATGCGCAGCTGCAGTTCGATAAGGCTGTCGCGCATCTGCAATTCGGTCCGCGATATGACCACCCGCACTACCAGCCAGTCCTCGAAATCATGCTTGTCGACCAGCGCCAGTGAGTGCGTCTTGCCTTCGTTCTGTTCGGCCATCTGTTCCGGGACCTGCCGACCCAGCGCAATATCCAGCGCCGTTTCGCGTATCCGGTTGAGCGTCGCGCCCAGTACCCGCTGGCGTTGCTTGCGAAATAGCGCGATAGCATCAAAGAAGGGTTGTTGTAGTGCCTGGGTCTTCTGCCGGTCAGCCTCGACCAGCAACGCCGTCTCCAGTTCACCGAAGTAGCGGGTGAATTGATCCTCGAGAAACCGCTTGAATGCCTGATTGGTGGTTTTTGCCAGGTTTTCCCGGCGTTCTGCGCTGAGCTGCTGTTGGCCCGCCAGTAGCTTGCGCGGTAAGGGGGCAGAGCCTGGTCGGTTGCCCTGGGTCGCTTGCTTCAGCGCGGCATAATGTTCCGCGCTGGGGATCAGCAGACGCAACCCTGCGCCCTGCTCGGTGAAGCGCGTCACCTGGACATCCATGGCCATGCTGCGGTCGGGCAAATCCAGACAGATGCTCGCCGGCCGCGACTGATTGGCGGGGGCATTGGCGCAACGCTTGAGCCGCGCCAGCAGCAATTCGTCGAGGCTGACCAGCATGCCCGCCTGGCTAAAATCGCGAATGATGCAACGAAAATTGTCGTCCAGGCCCAAGCTGAGAACGGCATTACATTCGGCGGCCTTTCTTGGCCATTTTCTCTTTTCCATAATTACACCATAGGACAGGACTACACGTTGTGAGTTTAGTCTAAATGCGCACCGGGTAAATGTCTTTGCTGGAATGTAACCGGGCACAGTACTGCGACTTAAGTCGACACCTTGGCGCAGTCGATCAGTTAATGCGGCGTTGTGGGCTTGATCGCTGCCGTAGCCGTTGAAATCTGGCTTGTCCAGCCAATTTCCTTATCGGATGTTTTTTTGGCGAACGGTTTGCTTTCCATGAAATCGCTACTATTTTGACAGTGTGGCAATAAGTTGTGGACTGGGTTGGGGGGACAGGAGCGGAACGTTTCTGCCAAGCAGTCTAAAGGATCAGCACATAAGCAAGGTGCTCAAATGGCCAGGAGTAGTGTTCGCCAAGTAGTTACGCGCAGCGCACAATTTGTCAGTGTGCTGATAACGCTTTCATTATCGTTCTGCGCGGTCGCCAAACCAGTACCATCCCAGCCTGCGAGCGTCGCCTTCTGGTATGCCGAACAGCCGCCACTGGGCGAGCTTGTACAGTTCGATTGGGTGGTGTTTGAGCCTAAGCACTTGACGTCCGCAGACGTCCATTTTGTCCTTGAGCAGGG
>JAWOGT010000362.1:0-11799 GCA_046496585.1 Halopseudomonas sp. | reverse complement strand
ATCGGTAGCGGCATGGACAAGCCCATGCTGGCCGTCTGCACGCCTTACAACGATGAAGCGCCGAGCCCGGGTAACGGCAACATGGTCGCTATTCCGGGCGGCTCGCGTGAGGGGGTAGACAAGCTCTACCACAAGGCCATTGCGCTCGGCGCAACAGAAGAGGGCGCCCCCGGCGAGCGCATGCCGAACTTCTATGCCGGCTACCTGCGCGACCCGGACGGCAACAAACTGGCTTTTTTCCACATGGGCTGAGGCCGTTCTAGTTCGAGGCGCCGTTGCTGTCGGTGCCAAGCACCTGCTCCAACGGCAATTGCGCATGTACGTTGATACTACCCTGGGCAGCAAACACCACCAGGTGGTCCGCAGCAATGCGGATGCCCAGGATGTCGCCGAGAGCGTGATCGTCATGACTGGGGAAAATCGATTCCAGAATGCTGCCTGTGGGCAGTTGCAGACGGTACAGCGTGGTGGCGCCAAGAAAGGTTTTGCCAATGATGGTCGCGCGCAAGCTGCTGTGCTGCTCGCCGACGATATCATCCGGGCGCAGTAGCACATCCACAGCGCTACCGGCTGCCAGTTGATAAGCGCGGTTACCGCGGATCACCCCCAGCTCGGTTTGCACCGTATCCGGTGAAATCAATTGCCCGCGAATGAAATAACCCTGGCCGATAAAGCTCGCGACGAACGGTGTGGCCGGCTCGTGATAGAGGTTGTACGGCGTATCCCATTGTTGCAACTGACCTTCTTTGAGAACGCCGACGTGATCGCTGACGGCGAATGCTTCGCTCTGATCGTGGGTGACCAGAACCGCACTGGTACCGCGCAACTTGAGAATGTCGCGTACTTCGCCAGACAGCCGGCGACGTAACTCGCCATCCAGGTTGGAGAAAGGTTCATCCAGCAACAGCAGCTTGGGGTCGGGAGCCAGCGCCCGGGCCAGGGCTACGCGCTGCTGCTGACCGCCAGACAGTTCGTGGGGGTAGCGTTTGCTCAAATGGCCGAGCTTGACCAGTTCCAAGAGCTCGCTGACTTTGCTCTTGCGCTCGGGATGCTTGCTGATGCCAAAAGCGACATTATCCTGCACGGTGAGATGCGGAAACAGCGCGTAATCCTGAAACACCATGCCGATGTGGCGGTCTTCGGGCGACAGGTATTTAGTCGGCGACGACAACTGCTGGCCGTCGAGACGAATCTCGCCGCCGGTAATCGGCTCGAAGCCGGCAATGGCGCGCAGGGTGGTGGTCTTGCCGCAGCCGGAGGGCCCGAGCAGGCAGCCGATATCACCGCTGCGCAGGTGAATGTTCAGGTTCGAGACAACTGGTTGGCCGGCATAGCCACAGGTCAACTGATTAAGCTCCAGCACGATACCTTTACTGTCCGGCACGCCGCCTCCTTTAATAGTATGGGTGAAGGGTCATTCGACCAGCAGGAATTCGATCAGTGCTTTCTGTGCATGCAGACGATTTTCAGCCTGGTCCCAGACGACGCTGCGCGGATCCTCCATCAACTCGGCGCTGACTTCTTCGCCACGGTGCGCTGGCAGGCAATGCATGAACAGCGCGGCTTCATCCGCCAGATCGAGCATGGCCGGCGTGACCTGGTAAGGGGCAAAGCGTTGCATACGCGCCTCGGCCTCATCTTCCTGGCCCATGGAGGCCCACACGTCAGTATTGATCAGATGGGCTCCGCGCACCGCTTCGCCGGGATCGCGCATGACCGTCACGCGCTCGCCAGCCTGGGCCAGAAACTGCGGGTCAGGGTCATAGCCTGCAGGGCAGGCAATACGTAACTGGAAGTCGAACTGCATTGCCGCCTGGATAAAGGTATTGCACATGTTATTACCGTCGCCAACCCAGGCTACCGTCTTGCCCTGAATGCTGCCGCGGTGCTCCAGGTAGGTCTGCATATCCGCGAGCAACTGGCAGGGATGCAGGTCATCGCTCAAGCCGTTGATCACCGGCACACGGGAATAGCGGGCAAAGGTTTCCAGATCGGCATGGTCGAAGGTGCGAATCATTACCGCATCGCACATGCTCGACAGTACCCGCGCGCTGTCTTCGATCGGCTCGCCGCGGCCCAGCTGGGTATCGCGCGGTGACAGAAATATGGCCTGGCCGCCGAGCTGAATCATGCCGGCTTCAAAGGACACGCGAGTACGGGTGGAGGCTTTCTCGAAGATCATTGCCAACACGCGGTTCTTCAACGGCTCATAGATGACGCCTTGGGCGTGCAGTGATTTGAGCTCGATGCCGCGCTTGATCAGGCTGATCAGTTCCGCCTGGGAGCAATCCATCAACGAAAGAAAGTGCCGTACTGTCATGTTTACTACCTGGAAAGTGGCCGGTCAGGAACCGGAAACGGAAGACCCTACCGTGACCCGAAGGCCCGATACAAGCCATACCCTAATAGAGAAGAGGCCGATCTTATCGGTAAAAACTGCTGCAAGGCAAATACCCTTGTGAAGCCTGTGGATGCTGGCGCGTATCAGGACAATGAATGCCGGTGTATTTTGCCCCTTGTGGCCCCCACCTGCGCAGCCTAGAGTTGAGAGCTAAAAAAATAGCGCCTGAAGAGACTCCGCCATGTCTGTAACTCATTTCCGTGCCTGTCATCTGTGTGAAGCCATCTGTGGGTTGGCCATCGAAACCGAAGGTGAACAGATCCTGTCGATCAAGGGCGATGCGCAGGACCCTTTCAGCCGCGGGCATATCTGTCCCAAGGCGATTGCACTGCAGGACATTCAGACTGATCCACAGCGCCTGCGCATGCCGGTCAAAAGAGTCGGCGAGCAATGGCAGCAGATTGGCTGGGAGGAGGCCTTCGAACTGGTCGCCAGCCGCTTCGCCGCCATCCAGAGTGCACACGGCCGCAATGCGGTGGGCGTGTACATGGGCAACCCGAATGTGCACAACTATGGCTCGATGACCCACGGCAATTATTTTCTTGGCCAGCTGCGCACGCGTCAACGCTATTCAGCGACCTCTGTCGACCAGTTGCCGCACCATCTGGTGTCGCTGTGGATGTACGGCCACATGCTCGCGATCCCGATCCCGGATATCGACCATACGGATTTCTTCCTGATGCTGGGCGCCAATCCCATGGCCTCCAACGGCAGCATCATGACCGTGCCCGACGTGGGTAAACGGATCAAGGCGCTCAAGGCGCGGGGCGGCAAGCTGGTGGTGGTGGATCCGCGGCGCAGCGAAACCGCCGAGCAGGCCAGCGAGCATCTGTTCATCCAGCCGGGTACCGATGCGGCGTTGTTGCTGGCGCTGCTCAATACGCTGTTCGATGAGGGGCTGGTCAGAAACAGTCCGGCCCTGCAAGCCACCATTGGCCTGGAGGAGGTCAAAAGCGCCGTTGCGCCTTTTACCGCTGAGTCCATGGCCAAGCATTGTGCCATCGATGCCGAGCGCCTCCGTCAGCTGGCGCGGGACTTCGCTGCAGCAGAACGGGCGGTCTGCTACGGCCGCATGGGTGTATCAGTGCAGCGCTATGGGACGCTGTGCCAATGGCTGATTCAGATCATCAACCTGGTGACGGGCAACCTTGATCAGCCAGGTGGGGCGCTGTGTACCGAGCCTGCATTCGATGTGGTGGGCTCCGGCAAGCCTGGGCATTTCGACCAGTGGCGCAGCCGCGTATCCCATCTGCCCGAGTTCAACGGCGAGTTGCCGGTGGCGGCGCTGGCCGAGGAGATTCTCACCCCCGGCGAGGGTCAGATCCGCGCTTTCTTTACCTCGGCCGGCAATCCGGTGCTGTCCACGCCCAACGGCCGCCAGCTTGACCGAGCGCTGGAAAGTCTGGAGTTCATGGTCAGCATCGATCTGTACATTAACGAGACGACCCGGCATGCGGACGTTATTCTGCCGCCTACAGCGTCGCTCGAGCACGATCACTACGACATCACCTTCAACACCTTTGCCATTCGCAACGTTACCCGCATCAACCAGCCAGTGCTGCCCAAGCCTGAAGGCAGTCTGCATGACTGGGAAATCTTTGTCGGTCTGGGTCAGGCGTTTTCGCGTATCACTGGTCAGGAATCGCGGCCAACCATGCCGCCCGCTAAAATGATCGATGCCGGGTTACGCGCCGGCCCCTATGCCGACCGGCTGAGTATCGAGGTGCTTGAGCAGCATCCGCATGGCATTGACCTGGGACCGCTGAAACCCAACCTGCTGCAGCGCCTGAGAACTGACAGCAAACAGATCGAATGCGCGCCTCCGGTCATCCTGCAGGATCTGCAGCGCTTTGCCGCGGATCTTGATCAGTTGCGCCCGCGCGAGGGTGAGCTGCGCTTGATCGGCCGTCGCCATGTGCGCAGTAATAACTCCTGGATGCACAACTATCAGCGCCTGGTCAAAGGCAAGCCGCGTGATCAGTTGCTGATGCACCCGGACGATCTGGCTTGCCGCGGGCTGCAGGATGGCCAGCAGGTGGTGGTGCGCTCGCGCGTCGGGGAGGTGAGGGTCGCGGTGATGGCCAGCGATGAGATGCTCGCAGGCGTTGTCAGCCTGCCACACGGCTGGGGGCATAACCGCAAGGGCATCGCTCAGGATATCGCCGCTGCCCATGCCGGCGTCAGTGCCAACGATCTGACCGATGAACGCTTTCTCGATCCGGTGACTGGCAACGCCGCGCTTAACGGCGTGACAGTGGAAGTGGTGGCGGCCTGACGTGCTGGCCCTGTATTGCCGCAAGCGTGAATGCGTTACACTAACCCGATTCGGTCTTGCTACAGAGGAAACCCCATGGACACTATTGATACCATCAAAGAACAGTTAGGCAGCAATCCGGTGCTGATTTATATGAAGGGCGCACCAAACGCCCCGCAGTGCGGATTTTCCGCCCGCGCGGTACAGGCACTGATGGCCTGCGGAGAAAAATTCGCCTATGTCGATATCCTGCAAAATCCGGATATCCGTGCCGAGCTGCCCAAGTACGCTAACTGGCCCACCTTTCCGCAACTGTGGATTGATGGCGAACTGGTTGGCGGCAGCGACATTATCGCCGAGCTGCACGAGTCCGGTGAGTTGTCGACCATGATCAAGGCCGTCACCAAGGCCTGATCTGTGCTGGTTGATTGCAACCCGCACGGCGTAAGCCGATGCGGGTTTTTTTGTTACTGGAAAAGCCCGTCGAAGGGTAGAAAGCTGAGCGGCTGGCCGATTTCCACCAAGGTTCCCGCGGGTATCAAGAGCAGTCCGGTCGCTTCGCTGGCGCTGCTCAACACCCCGGAGCTTTGATTGCCCGCCGGCACCACTTGGCCGTCCTGCAGGCAGGCGCGCAGGTACTCATCACGATTGCCGGTCTTGCTCCAGACAAATCCGGCCGGTACAGCAAAACTCAGCGGTTCTGTGTGCTGCACCCCAAGACGGCGCAGCAAATAGGGGCGGACCAGTAACAGAAAGGTCACCAGGGTCGCCGCAGGATTGCCTGGCAGGCCCAGCACCGGTGTGCCGGCATAGCGGGCCAGGGTGAAAGGTTTGCCGGGCTTGATCGCCAGCTTCCACATGCTCAGCTGACCCTGCTCGCGCAGGGCCAGACCCAGGTAGTCTGCTTCGCCGACCGAAACCCCGCCGGAGCTGATGATCACGTCCGCCTGCTCGGCGAGCGAGGTCAGCCGGGCGGCGGTCTGCAGGGGGTCGTCCGGCAGGATGCCGCCGTCGATGATCGTCTGACCCATGCGCTGCAGGCAGCCCATCAAGGTATACCGGTTGCTGTTGAAGATCTGCCCTGGTCCCAGTGGCTGGCCTGGTTCGACCAGCTCATCGCCGGTTGAAACAATGGCCACGCGCAGGGCACGGCGCACGGACACTTCGGCGATGCCGGCCGAGGCGATCACACCCAGATCCTGCGCGCGCAGCCGCGTACCGGCTGCCATGATCACGGCCCCGCGGGTAATGTCTTGGCCGGCATGCCGGACGTTTTGCTCAGGCTTCAGAGCTTGAGTAAAGTGCGCTAGGCCCGCCGCATCCAGGCTGACATTTTCCTGCATTTCAACGCTGTCTGCACCAGCCGGCATCGGCGCGCCGGTAAAGATGCGCGCACAGGTGCCGGCGGTGAGCGGCGCAGGGGCCATACCGGCAGTGATGCGTTGACTGACGGGCAGGCCTGCTGACATCGCCTGGGGTATATCCGCCGAATGCAGCGCATAGCCGTCCATCGCACTGTTGTCCCATGGCGGTACATCATGGGCGCAGTGCAGAGGTTCGGCGAGTATCCGGTTCAGGGCGCTGGCCAAGGGTAGCTGGTCTGCAGGCTGGGGCGGTTCCGCCGAGGCTGCCTGCAGGACCAGTTGCATGGCTTCGGTGACGGGCATCAGGCTCATGAGCGGCTACCACAGGTCGGGTCAGTGTCGGCAACCAGCGCCAGATGCTGAACGAAGTTGCAGGGCCGGGTGCGGCTATCCAGTTGTTCCTTGAGGATACGTTCCCAGGCGGTGCGGCAGGCGCCGGTTGAACCGGGTATGCACACTACCAGAGTCCGGTTGGCCAGGCCGGCCAGCGCACGAGACTGCAATGTCGAGGTGCCGATCTCCTCCCATGAGACGTGCCGGAACAGCTCGCCAAAGCCATCGACCAGCTTGTCGAGCAGCGGGGTGATGGCCTCAGGGGTGCTGTCGCGGCCGGTGAAACCGGTGCCGCCGGTGATCAGCACCACCTGCACCTGCGGGCGTACGATCCAGTCTGATACCACCGCGCGAATGCGGTAGATATCGTCCGGCTGCAACTGGCGATCAGCGATCTGGTGGCCGGCTTGGGTGGCGCTATCAACCAGCATCTGGCCGGAGGTGTCGGTCTCCGTCGTGCGTGTGTCGCTGACGGTCAATACGGCGATATTCAATGGGGTAAATGCAGCGGCGTTATGGGCCATGTGCGGCGATCCTTTGGCAGACAATGCGTCCGGTGTTATAACACAGCGCAGTGGATAATCGGAGCACGAGCAGTGACTGCAATACGTAAAAACCAGCTCAGCGCCTTGCTGCTGGCGGGCGGGCAGGGCAGCCGCCTGGGTGGTCGCGACAAGGGCTTGATGCCGTGGCAGGGCCAACCGATCGCAGTGCGTCTGGTCGCGCTGGCCAGGCCGCTGGTGAGCGAGGTGATCATCAGCTGCAATCGCCATCATGCGCAGTATCAGCACTGGGCCGATCAACTGGTCAGTGATCAGCAAACGGATTACCCTGGGCCATTGGCGGGCATCCTCAGCGGACTTCATGCGTGCAACAGCCGTCATTTGCTGGTCATGCCCTGTGATCTGCCGCAACTGGATCAGGCGCTGCTCATCCAGTTGCTCGAACACGCCGCCAGCCAGCCGACGCTTCCCTGGCTGATCAAAACCGGTGACGCCTGGCAACCCCTTGTCACGGTGATCCCGCGCCGCCTGCTACCCGCGTTGCAGTGCGCCTGGGACCAGGGCCAGCGCAGTCCGCTGCGGTGGCTGCTGAACCAGCCTCACGGCGTGCTGACACTGCCGGCTGACGACCCGCGGCTGCACAATGCCAATTGTCCTGAAGACTGGCAGTAAGGCCAGCTAAGCCTCTACTGGCGCTAAATATTTTCAGTCAGATGCTTGAGAAAATGCTGTCGTGCGGTAAAATGCGGCCACACAATCGGAGTGTAGCGCAGCCTGGTAGCGCGTCTCGTTCGGGACGAGAAGGTCGCTGGTTCGAATCCAGTCTCTCCGACCAAAACCCTGTTTCTGGTTGTATCCCTACGTATACAGAGACACAAAAGCCCGCCTTGAGCGGGCTTTTGTGTCTCTGTCCTAAGCGCAGCGAAGTCACCTCCGCGAGGCTGTGCGACAGCTTATGGCGCTATGCATGTCCCAACTGCGCGCACTCGATTGTGGGGTGGCATTGGTCAGAGCTACGATAACGGAACTGCCATGATCGCTTGCTGCTCGGCAGTCTTACTACTACTACCAGTGAGCTGCGATAAGGTAGGGGCTTGAGCAAGTCTGCGACGTTCACAACGAGGGCATCGCGTTGAAGGAGGGTGTGTGTTTGCATTCATCGCAAGGCAGTTCAATCGGCCGCTAATGGTCGGCAGCTCAATGCCGCGTTTGCGGCGTCTGCTTCTCAGCTTAACGCTGGTGGCGCTCTGTACCTCGGCAGTCGCAGCGCAAACGCCGCATACCCAAGCGCTGCGTGACATCCTGGATCAGGCCCAGTCGCTGCAGACTCTGGAGACGGTCGTTATCGCCCACAATGGGGTCATCGTGGCTGAACGTGGCTATCGAGGGCACGCGACGACGGCACCGACCAATATCAAGTCGGCATCAAAGTTGGTGATCTCGGCGTTGGTGGGCATCGCCATTGACAAGGGTGTGCTCCAGGGTACCGATCAGGTAATTGCACCCTTGATGTCACAGGATTTGCCCGCAAATCCCGACCCGCGCCTGCAACAGGTTACGATCGGCGACCTGTTAACCATGAGGGCCGGACTGGGATCGACGTCGGGACCCAACTACGGGGCCTGGGTGACCAGCCCCAACTGGGTGCGCGCCGCATTGGCAAGGCCTTTTGAGGACAGCCCGGGAGGCCGGATGATCTACTCCACCGGCTCCACCCATCTGCTGTCGGCGATCTTATCCCGTCAAGCGCAACGCTCTACGCTGCAACTGGCGCGCGACTGGCTCGGGCCGCTCGACGAGTTCGAGATTGCCTCTTGGACGCGTGACCCCCAGGGTATCTACATGGGCGGCAACGAGATGGCGATGAGTCCGCGTTCACTGCTGGCCTTGGGTGAGTTATATCGCCGGGGCGGGGTAGCCCTTACCGGCGAGCGGCTGATTTCCCGGGAGTGGATCCAGTCCTCGTGGCAGCGCTATACGCAATCGCCCTGGACGGGCGATGGCCATGGATATGCCTGGTTTCTGACTGAGATTGCTGGGCAGGAGGTTCGCTACGGTTGGGGCTATGGCGGGCAGATGCTGTACGTGGTGCCGCAACTGGGTCTGACCGTGGTCATGACTTCCGACGAGCGTGCCTCAGCTGCACGCACGGGTCATCGCAGTGATCTGCATGCCCTTGTGAGCAGGATTATCAGCGAAGTGAGTGAAGCCCAGCCCCTCGCTAGCGACCTAGGTGAACCCTGATAGCGCTTATTGCACAGATTTGACAGCGCACGACTGCCGACCTCGGTGGTCAGTGCAAAACGGCTCTGTCAGCAGGTTGTGTCGCTGTGGCGCCTATCTGCAACTGATCTGTACCGGTGTGCTTGAGCTTACTCTGGCTACCATGCGCAGACACTAACCGTCCTGGAGTTATCCCCTTATGCCAGTTTGTTTGTCTTTCCAGCAGGTCGATGTATTTGCCGAAAAGCCCATGCAGGGCAATGCTCTGGCGGTCGTCAGCAACGCGGACGAGCTGACTGATGAGCAGATGGCCGCATTCGCGCGCTGGACCAATCTCAGTGAAACCACCTTTCTGTTGCGCCCGCTATCCCCGGATGCCGATTACCGCGTCAGGATCTTCACACCACGGCGAGAGCTGCCCTTTGCCGGACATCCCACGCTGGGTAGTTGTCATGTGTGGCTGGACAATGGTGGCGTCCCGCAGGGCAGGGAGATCATCCAGGAGTGCGGAGCAGGACGGATACGCGTGCGGCGCGCGGGCGCTGGCCTGGCCTTCGCCGCGCCAGCATTAATCCGCAGTGGCAGTGTCGACGAGGCAACGCTCCAGCAAATTACCCAAGGCTTGGGTATAGCGCCGGAATCCGTGCTGGACAGCAACTGGGTGGATAATGGCCCGGGCTGGGTTGCGGTGCTGCTCTCATCCCGGGAAGAGGTGCTCGCCATCCGCCCTGATTATCCTCTGCTCAATGGCCTGAACGTCGGCGTGGTTGCCCCTTGGCGCGGCATCGGCGCTGAGGCTGATATAGAAGTGCGCGCTTTTATGGGTGATGAGAACGCCGAGGATCCGGTAACCGGCAGCCTGAATGCCAGTCTGGCCCAGTGGTTGATAGCCGGCGGCAAGCTGCCGCAGCGCTATGTGTCCAGTCAGGGCACGGTCCTCGGGCGGCGGGGCAGGGTGCGAATCGAGCACATTGATGGTGATGTTTGGGTGGGTGGGGAGGTGCAGCGTTGTGTTGCTGGCGAGGTTTGGTTTTCACTATAAAACCCATTGCTGCCCGCCGGGCAAAGAGAGCTGTCCACTTAATCATTCTGTGCCGCGGCTCCAGGTAAGACGGGTCGTTGAATGTCGATGCCTGAGCCTCTTCCCGCGGAACCACCGGCATTCAGCCGGATCGCAGGGCCGACTACAGTGACGCCACTGGCATCGATCTTGATAAAGCTGCCGTTGGCTTTCAGCGTCAGTTCGCTACCCGCTTCGATGACCATTGTCTGCCCGGCCTTGAGGTGGATCTCGCGGCCGGCCTTGGTCAGTTGTGCAGTGCCCAGCTTGATATGCTGGCTGGTCCCCACGGTCAGATGGTCGTCGGCCTTGATTTCAGTTTTGCGCGCGCCGTGGGTGGTGTGATGCTCTTCCGCCATGCATTCCGAGTAGCTGTTGGCTTCGACGCGGTCGTGGCGTTCGTGGCCGACACGGATTTTCTGGTCATGCTCGATGTTTTCGTCCCAGTCGCGCTGGGCGTGCAGGTAAATTTGTTCTTCGCCCTTTTTATCCTCGATGCGCAGTTCGTTGTAGCCCTCGCCGCCACCACCGGGAGCAGTACTCAACGTTTTGAATACGCTGCGGGTTTTGTGCGCGGGCAGCTCGTAGGGCGTGGGGTGGGTCTTGTGGTGCAGGCAGCCGGTGACCAGCGGCTGGTCGGGGTCGCCTTCGAGGAAGGTGATCAGGACTTCCATGCCGATTCTGGGGATGGCGATGCCGCCGTAGTGATTGCCGGCCCAGCTGGAGGAAACCCGGAGCCAGCAGCTGGTTTGCTCATTGCCCTGGCCTTCGCGGTCCCAGCGAAACTGGACCTTGATCCGGCCGTATTCATCACAGTGGATTTCTTCGCCTGCCGGCCCGGTGACGACGGCGGTTTGGCTGCCGAAGATCTTGGATTTGTGGTGCTTGAGTGGCGGGCGGAAGGGTACATCCCAGGGGGTGGCGGTGAACTGGTTACGGTAGCCCTGCGGATGGCCGCCCCGAGTAAATCCGTCCTCATCCAAGGCATCACTGGTGGTCAACTCATCCAGCACCTGCGGCTGTGTGCCTTCGTGCTGGATGCCGGTGATCAGCCAGAGGTCGTTCCAGTCGGCCCTTGGGTGTTCGGATAAAGTCAGGGAAAAGCCGCTGATCAGCGTGGGTGCATCGCTCTTGCCTTCGGCCAGCCGGTAATCACTGCGGTGGCGCTCCAGGTTGCGTTTGGCCAGGTGCTTGCCGCGGGCGCGTTCGGTGAACTGGCCGGGGTAGTCGTAGTCTTCCAGGTCCGGCAGTGGATCGGGTGATTGATCGCCCGCCTCCGGCTGTTCGCTCTTGTGCGCGGCCTCCATCAGCAGATGCGGCTGTTCAAAATCGTAGTCACGGCGGGTCACGCGGCTCGGGCGAGTCTCCACGCGCAGGGCGAAGCGCTTGATCACCGGCTCGTCGGCGACCAGGCCGCTGTCCTGGAGATAGGCGGTGGGTCGGGTCAGCTTGGGGAAACCGGTCTGATCGTCGCCGAATACCAGCAGGTGGTTATCGCTGCTGTGCTCGAAGTGGTAGTGAATGCCTTCTTCTTCACACAGGCGCTGGATGAAATGCAGATCGGTTTCAGCGTATTGGGTGCAGTAGTCGCGTTGCGGGTATTGCGTATTGAGCTGGAAGCGGTAGGCGTCGGCGTGGATGCCGTGATCTTTGAGTGCCCG
>JAWOGT010000313.1:0-5418 GCA_046496585.1 Halopseudomonas sp. | reverse complement strand
ACGGCCGCAAGATACCGGCCTTTTCAAAGCCGACAGACTCGCGCGTATCACCCAGATACTCCTGGTGATCCAAGCCAATACTGGTGACCACCGCCACATCGGGGTCGATGATATTCACCGCGTCCAGGCGCCCGCCCAGGCCCACCTCCAGTACTAGCGCATCCAGGCCGGCCTGTTGAAACAGCAGCAAGGCCGCCAGGGTACCGAACTCGAAGTAGGTCAGTGAGGTATCCGCCCGGGCTGCATCTATTCGCGCAAAAGCCTCGCACAGGCTGCTATCGGACACCGGCTGTCCGTCGATGCTGACTCGCTCGTTATACGCCAACAAGTGCGGGGAGCTATAAACCCCGGTCCGCAGCCCGGCCTGTTGCAGCAGTGCGTTCAAGGCCGCGCAGGTCGAGCCCTTGCCATTGGTGCCGGTGACGGTAAAGACCAAGGCGGCGGGCCGCGATAACCCCAGTCGGGTCGCCACACTGGCCACCCGCTGCAAACCCATATCGATCTCGGTCGGATGCAACTGTTCCAATCGTGCCAACCAACCGGCCAGATCAGTATGCGACATCAGACCTCGCCAACCACAATTTCCAACGGCTGATCCAGTTCTGGGGCCGGCAGGCCAGTCAGCATGGCCAGCATGCCAGACAGACGATCACGCATTTCGACGCGGGGAATGATCATGTCCAGGGCGCCGTGAGCAAGCAGGAACTCACTGCGCTGAAAGCCTGCGGGAAGCTTCTCGCGAACGGTTTGTTCGATAACCCGGGGACCGGCAAAGCCAATCAGGGCATTGGGCTCGGCCACATTCAGATCACCGAGCATCGCCAGGCTGGCAGAAACACCACCATACACTGGGTCGGTCATGACCGAAATGAACGGCACGCCCTCCTCCTTCATCTTCGCCAATGCGGCACTGGTCTTGGCCATCTGCATCAGGGAAAACAGCGCTTCTTGCATGCGCGCACCACCCGAGGCGGAAAAACACACATAGGGAATGCGCTCGCTCAGGGCCATTTCCGCACCCCGCACAAAGCGCGCACCGACCACACTGCCCATCGACCCACCCATGAAACTGAATTCAAAGGCACTGGCTACGATAGGGTTGCCTTTCAAGGCGCCGCGCATGACCACCAGCGCGTCTTTCTCGCCGGTATCCTTTTGCGCGGCCGTCAGACGATCCTTGTACTTCTTGCTGTCACGGAACTTGAGTCGATCAACCGGCTCCAGCTCCGCGGCAATCTCGGTGCGGCCTTCCGGGTCAAGAAAGATATCCAGACGACGGCGCGCATTGATTCGCAGGTGATGGCTGCACTTGAGGCAGACATCCAGATTCTTTTCCAGCTCCGGGCGGTACAGCACGGCATCGCAGGAGGGGCATTTGCGCCAGAGGCCTTCAGGCACGCTGCTCTTCTTTGCCTCGGAACGCACTATGGAGGGTATCAACTTATCTACCAGCCAGTTGCTCATCGCCAATCCTTATTTCGTTGTCTGCTAAACCAAAGGGGTTGTTCTGTTACTGATCCATCGCCTGGCGCATGTCACGAATAATCACGCCGATGGCCTCGCGAGCCTGTTCGGGACGCCCGACATGCTCGGCAATCTGGCTAACCAATACTGAGCCGACCACTACGCCATCCGCCACAGCGCCAACGGCCGCCGCAGTTTTACCATCACGAATACCAAATCCCACGCCGATGGGCAAATCGGTGACGGTCCGCAACTGCTCGAGCCTGGCTGCCACATCAGTGACGTTCAAAGCACTGGACCCGGTCACACCCTTGAGTGAGACATAATAGACGTAGCCACTGGCGTGGCGGCAGATCTTGGCCGCCCGCTGCAAGGTAGTGGTCGGCGACAACAGGAAAATTACATCCAAGCCTCGCGCCTTGAACAGCGCCGCCACTTCGTCAGCCTCTTCCGGCGGCAAATCGACGGTGAGTACGCCATCAACGCCTGCCGCCAGGGCGGCATTGGCGAACGTTTCATAGCCCATGCGCTCAATCGGATTCAGGTAGCCCATCAATACCACCGGGGTGGATTGGTTGGTCTCGCGGAACTGGCGAACCATCTCCAGCACCTGGCTCAGACTGACATGGTGCAACAGCGCTCGCTCCATGGCCTGCTGAATCACCGGACCATCCGCCATGGGGTCGGAAAAGGGCACGCCCAACTCGATTATGTCGGCACCGGCCTGCACCAGCTGGTGCATCAGGGGCAGGGTCATCGCCGGATCCGGGTCACCCGCTGTGACGTAGGGAATCAAGGCCTTGCGACCGTCTGCACGTAGCTGTTCAAAACACGCTTGTATTCGACTCATATCACACTCTGCTCAAAGACTGATGCCGTCAATGCCGGCCACGGTATGAATATCCTTGTCCCCACGCCCGGACAGATTGACCACGATGGTCTGCTCGGGGCGCATGGTGGCTGCCAACTTCATGGCGTAGGCCACGGCATGGGCCGACTCCAACGCCGGCATGATGCCTTCAATGCGGGTCAATTCGCGAAACGCGGTCAGCGCCTCCTGGTCGGTTGCATTGACGTAAGTGACCCGGCCAATATCCTTCAACCAGCTATGCTCGGGGCCGACACCAGGGTAATCCAGTCCGGCGGAGACCGAGTGGGTCTCGATAATCTGACCGGCGTCATCCTCCATCAAATACGTCCGGTTGCCGTGCAGCACACCAGGCCGACCGGCGGCCAGCGGCGCGGCATGCTGGCCGGTCTCCAGCCCCAGGCCGCCGGCTTCAACCCCATACATGGCTACCCCGGTGTCTTCCAGGAACGGATGGAACAGCCCAATCGCGTTGGATCCGCCACCGACACAGGCCACCAGAGCGTCAGGCAGCTTGCCATACTGGGCCAGGCATTGAGCCCGTGCCTCGCGGCCAATCACGCACTGGAAATCCCGCACCAGCTTGGGATAGGGATGCGGCCCGGCGACCGTACCAATGATGTAGAAGGTGTCATCGACATTGGTCACCCAGTCACGCATCGCCTCGTTCATGGCGTCTTTCAGCGTTTTTGATCCAGAGGTCACCGGTATCACGTCAGCGCCTAGCAGCTTCATCCGGTAGACGTTTAACGATTGGCGTTTGACGTCTTCGGCGCCCATATACACCTGGCATTTGAGCCCCAAGCGCGCGGCCACGGTGGCGGTGGCCACGCCGTGCTGGCCGGCACCGGTCTCGGCGATCACCCGCGGCTTGCCCATATGCTTGGCCAGCAGAGCCTGACCGATGGTGTTGTTTATCTTGTGCGCGCCGGTATGGTTGAGATCTTCGCGCTTGAGGTAGATCTGTGCGCCACCGGCCTTGGCGGTCAAGCGCTCAGCCAGATACAGCGGCGAAGGACGGCCAACATAATGCGCCAGATCATGATCGAATTCCGCCTGGAAATCCGCATCGGCTGACAAGCGCTCATAGAGGGCTTCCAGTTCTTCCAGCGCATCCATCAGGGTTTCGGAGACAAACCGACCACCGTAGGGGCCAAAATGGCCGCGCTGATCGGGGATAGTGGCGTAATCCACCGGAGTTGTATCAGGCACGTTTCACCTCTTGAACAAACGAGTGGATTTTAACGGCATCCTTGATGCCTTTGGCCTGCTCTACCCCGCCGCTGACATCCACCGCCCAGGGTACGGCTTGGCCGATAGCATGAACAACGTTCTCCGCTGTCAGCCCGCCAGCCAGCACCAGTGGCCAATCACGCACAACAGGAATAAGCGACCAGTCAAATATCTCTCCGGTACCGCCGGGCACCCCGTCCTTGTAGCTATCCAGCAAAATACCCGCTGCATCTGGCCATTGCGCAGCCAGGGCATTGAGATCGTCACCCGACCTGACTCGCAGGGCCTTGAGGTAGGGACGGCCAAACTGATTGCAGAACGCCGCGGTCTCATCGCCATGAAACTGCAGCAGGTCCAGGGGGACCTCCGCGAGCACGGCATTGATCTCTGCTGGAGACGCGTCCACGAACAGGCCAACGGATGTGACGAAAGGGGGTAACGCGCGGATAATCCGTAGGGCGACTGCCGGGCTGACTGCGCGTGGACTGGCCGGGTAGAATACCAGGCCTATGGCATCGGCCCCGGCTTCGGCAGCGGCCAGGGCGTCTTCAACTCGGGTGATACCGCATATCTTTATACGCACCATGTACGGACAAATACCTGATTTGATCTGGCCTTGAATAGTAGCAGATCAACCCGTCAGCGTCAGTCGAGCGTATTGAGCGCCGAGAGAAAATGTGGCCCCAGGTAGCGCTCAGGCAGATTGAAGCGTTCAGGATAGGTCACATCCACCAGATACAGCCCATAGGCCGGAGCGGTCAGCCCGCCTTCGCGGCGGCAGCGTGCTTCCAGTACCTCGCCAGCCCAATTCACCGGCTTTTCACCACAGCCAATCTGCATCAGCAGACCGGCAATGTTGCGCACCATGTGGTGTAGAAAGGCATTGGCACGAATATCAATCACGATAAAGCGGCCAAATTGCTGCAACCTCAGATGGTGTACACGTTTGATCGGTGATTTTGCCTGGCAAGCCAGTGCTCGATAGGAAGTAAAGTCGTGCTCGCCGACCAAGGGTTGCGCCGCCCGGCGCATGCGCTCGATATCCAGCGGCCGGTAATTCCAGGTGACTTCATGGGCCAGATGAGCCGGCCTTATGGGATCATTGTAG
Source organism: Halopseudomonas sp. (assembly GCA_046496585.1). Lineage (GTDB taxonomy): Bacteria > Pseudomonadota > Gammaproteobacteria > Pseudomonadales > Pseudomonadaceae > Halopseudomonas. The sequence goes on along the minus strand of JAWOGT010000313.1, from coordinate 745 downwards.
ATCACATACCGATAGCGTCTGGCAACCGCAGAGAAGCGTGCGTGAAAATCCTTTGGTACGATTTCAGCCCAGGCCAGACTGATATCAGCGGGCAGGTTGGCATTGGCGCCATGCACCCAGTTGAAGGCCGTGCGGTCGGCATTGGTTTCGAAATGGATGATCTGACAGGAGGCGTGTACGCCCGCATCGGTACGGCCGGCACAAAATAGATTGACCGGGTGATTGGCGACGCGTCCAAGGGCTTTTTCTACCGTTTCCTGTACGCTTTTGACGCCTGCCTGCTGACGCTGCCAGCCACGATAGGCAGTGCCGCGATATTCGACGCAGGCCGCCACTCTGGAAACAACAGCGGCCGCCCCTTGGGCGGCCGCGTCTGAGGTTGAGCTACTCATCGGTTAGCCAAGTTGCTCCATCATCTCGCGGGCATCCTGCTGCTGATGTTCATTGCCTTCATCCAGCACCTCGGCAAGAATGTCACGAGCCCCTTCCTGGTCACCCATATCAACGTAGGCACGCGCCAGGTCCAGCTTGGTTGCGCACTCATCCGTACCGGAGAGGAAGTCGAAGTCGTCTTCATCGTCGTCTGCCATGCTATCTGCCAACACCTGCTCAGCCGTGGAGGACGGCTGCGCGTCAATATCGTCCTGGCTATCCGGATCCAGGCCATCCCACGCCTGCGGCTCGGCGATGGCCTGCTCGGCCGCAACAGGCGCTGCTTGAGCCAAGTCGACGTCTTCGCTGCTGG
>JAWOGT010000309.1:0-2598 GCA_046496585.1 Halopseudomonas sp. | reverse complement strand
GGTTGAGCATCTTGTTTGCGGGGTGGGTTGTTGGGTCAAGGTCTGCTTGGATTCCCGCCTGCGCGGGAATGACGGGGTGGGGGCGGGAATGGCGGTGGGAGGCCAGGATGACGATGCGCGGCCGGAGCGACGATCTGGCTCCGGCCGCGGCCCGGTGCGGATTACTCCACTGTGACAGACTTGGCCAGGTTGCGGGGTTTGTCTACGTCGGTGCCTTTTACCAGGGCGACGTGATAGCTGAGTAGTTGCAGCGGTATGGTGTAGAGGATCGGCGAGATGCAGTTTTGGACGAAGGGCAGGCTGATGATTTCGTGGTTGCTGTCGTCGGTTTGCTCGATGGTTTCGCAGGCGAAGGTGATCAGCTGGCCGCCGCGGGCGCGGACTTCTTCGAGGTTGGATCTGAGCTTTTCCAGCAGGCTGTCGCTGGGGGCGACGCTGACCACCGGCATGTCTTCGTCCACCAGCGCCAGCGGGCCGTGCTTGAGTTCGCCGGCGGGGTAGGCTTCGGCGTGGATGTAGCTGATTTCCTTGAGTTTGAGCGCGCCTTCCAGGGCGATCGGGTAGTGCGTGCCGCGGCCGAGGAACAGGGCGTGATGCTTGTTGGCGAAGCGCTCGGCCAGGGTGGTGATGCGCGGCTCGAGGGCCAGGACCTGTTCAACCAGGCCGGGCAGTTCCTTGAGCGCCTGGACGTTGGCGGCGATCTGTTCGGCGGGCTTGCCGCGGGCCTGGGCCAGGGCGGTGGTCAGCCACAGCAGGGCCACCAGCTGGGTGGTAAAGGCCTTGGTCGAGGCGACGCCGATTTCCGGGCCGGCGTGGGTCAGCAGGCGCCAGTCGGCTTCACGCACCAGCGAGCTGCCGGCCACGTTGCAGATCGCCAGGGTGGCCAGATAGCCCTGATCATTGGCGAAGCGCAGTGCGGCGAGGGTGTCTGCGGTTTCGCCGGACTGGGAGATGGTGATCAGCAGGGTGTTGTCGGGCACCACGACGGTGCGATACCGGTATTCGCTGGCGACTTCGACGCTGCAGGGGATGCCGGCTTGCGCTTCGATCCAGTAGCGGGCCACCAGGCCGGCGTGGTAACTGGTGCCGCAGGCGACGATATGAATGTTGGCGATGTCGGCCAGGCGCGTTTCGGCATCGGGGCCGAGCACGGCGGTGAGGACGTGGTCGTCACTGACGATGCCGGCCAGGGTGTCGCGTATGGCTTGCGGCTGCTCGAAGATTTCCTTGAGCATGTAGTGGCGGTATTCGCCTTTTTCCAGGCTGTGGGCGGCGTGCTCGTAGCGCGTCAGAGGCCGCTCGACGCTGCTGTTCTGGCGGTCCCATATGTCGCAGGTGGTGGTGGTCAGGCGCGCGTGGTCGCCTTCTTCCAGGTAACGAAAACGGTCGGTGGCCTGCAGCAGGGCCAGCGGGTCGGAACCGATATAGTGCTCGTCACTGCCTTCGCCAATCACCAGCGGACTGCCCATGCGCGCGCAATACAGGGTGCCGGGTTGGTCCTCGTGGATCAGCGCCAGGGCGTAGGCGCCGTGCAGTTCGTTCAGCGCGGTGCGGAAGGCACTCAGCAGATCCTGGCTGTGGCTGTAGTGGTAGGCGATCAGGTGGGCGACCACTTCGGTGTCGGTTTCCGAAGTGAACACGTAACCGGCCTCGATCAACTGCTTGCGCAGCGGGCTGTGGTTTTCAATGATGCCATTGTGCACCACCGCCAGCTTGCCGGAAATGTGCGGGTGGGCATTGCGTTCGGCGGGCTTGCCATGGGTTGCCCAACGGGTATGGGCGATGCCCAGGTGACCGGATACCGGCGCCGCGGCCAGGGCGTTTTCCAGTTCAATGACCTTGCCCACGGCGCGCACGCGCAACAGCCCTTCGGGCTTGTTGATGCCATCGTCGGTGAGTACCGCTATACCGGCGGAGTCATAACCGCGGTACTCGAGCCGGCGCAGGCCCTCCAGCAGGATGGGGGTAATATTGCGCTGGGCGATGGCGCCGACGATTCCGCACATGATGTTGTCCTTGGTCTGAAAGTCAGTGGTCTGAAAATCAAAGGATAGCATTTTATCATCGCCGGGCCCTTATGGAAGCGCGATCATCTTCGACTAAAGCGCTCTACCAGTGCGGTCTGGCGCGCCGCGGTGCGCGTCAGCTCGTTACTGAGACCGGCACTGCGCTCGGCCTGATCGGCGTTGCTGTCCGACAGGCCGGCGATATTGGTCACGTTGCGGCTGATCTCTTCGGCCACCGCGCTCTGCTCTTCGGCCGCGCTGGCGATCTGGTCGGTCATGTCGTTGATGCGCTCGATGGCTTGGCGAATACCGTCCAGGGCTACGTCCGCTTCAATCACCTGGGCCACCCCCTGGTCGGCCTGGGCATGGCCGGTGCGCATGGTGTCGACGGCGCGGCTGGCGGCGGTCTGCAGATTGGCAATCAGGGTGTGGATCTGGCCGGTGGAGTCGGCGGTGCGGCTGGCCAGTGCTCTGACTTCATCGGCGACCACGGCAAACCCGCGGCCCTGTTCGCCGGCCCGTGCCGCTTCGATCGCGGCATTCAGGGCGAGCAGATTGGTCTGGTCGGCGATGCCCTTGATCACGTCCACCA
>JAWOGT010000284.1:0-9668 GCA_046496585.1 Halopseudomonas sp. | reverse complement strand
GACGATCCGAGCTGCGGTCACAATCGCCGGTTCAGCCGGACGGCTGAATCACCCTAGCAAACCGCGACCCAGCCGACGCATGACCTGGAACTTAACTCCGCCAGCTCTTTCCCATAGTGCAGATAAGCCATCCGAGTCAGGTCCATGATCATTCATCCCCACCAAGCCGAACCCCCTCAGGCAGACCCCGCGCTGCTACTCTTCACTTCGCCCAAGGAGCGCCTGGAGTTTTACCGCCGCGAAATCTTCAACGACACCAACAACCTGGCGGCCCGCACCAATGCCTATTTGACCGCCCAATCGTTCCTGGTGATTGCCTACGCGTCCTGTATGGCCAATCTCAATCCGGATTGGGGCAAGTTGTTCACGCTGGTCGTGCCGACCACCCTAGCGCTGTTTGGCGTGCTCTGTTCACTCAGCGCCTGGCCCGGCATCAGGTCCGCCTGCGACATCATTGATCATTGGTATTCCAAGCAAAGCGGCTTGCTGCGAGCTGACCTGGCCGTCGGCACCTCCTATGACGACTTCCCACTGTTCTCCGATTGGGAGTCCAGCCTGACCGGGCAGCGCAAGTCCCTGTCCTTTTCCAAACGCACACCCTGGCTGTTCTCCGGCTTCTGGGTATTCCTCGGCGTCTTCGCGCTCTGGCTGCACCTTCCCAGCCCAAGCTGATCACACCGCAGCCAGGCCATCCCCAACGAGCTCAATAACCGGTCATTTCCAGATAGCCCTGGCCCTGATGGCTACCGGAAAAGCGCACCGGCCCCTCCCAATAGGGAATAGCGGTACCCATCCAGGCCTGGTCGTTGAGCGCCTGAGTGGTGATATCCAGCTGCTGCGAAGGCACCTGCAATCGCCAGCGGGTCGGTAAACTACGCTGCGCCACGCTGACCCGGTTGAGCGGCTGCATACTGATCTGCTCTGGGCCTAATGGCGTGGCGCTGCCATCGGCACTGATCCAGGTGCCGGAATAGTAATGGCTGTCATCGGTACTGCGCAGGCGGAACAGCATGAGTTTGTGGCCATCGTCCAGGTGCAGCGAGAACCAGTCCCAGCCCTGCTGGTCCGCAGCCAGCGGCTGACTGCTCCACTCGCGGTCCAACCAGCCCTGGCCACTGACCTGATGAGTCTGACCCTGCCACTGGACCTCGCCCTGCACTTGATAGAACGGCTGGCTCATATACCAGGAAGCCTGATCGCTGTCGGACTTGCGGCTGTAACCGTCCTCGCCCTGCAAGACCATCGGCTGCTGCGCCGCCAACTGCAATTGATAGCTGAAGCCCTCGCCGCTGGCGTTGACCTGCAGCGGACTCAGACGTTCATTGGCCTGGCCGCGGATCGCCCAGTGATCAATCCAGGCCTCGAAGGGTTCGAGCCTCACGCCGGCCTGCCCCACACCGCCACGGGCCAGGCGGTCGGCATGCAGGTGCCCGCCAGCGTGGGTCAGGGCCGCATGCCCCAGCCACACCTGTTCACTCTGCCAGCCAGCCTCGGCCTGCTCACTGGTTTGCGCGGCCAGCGCCTGACGGAACAGAGTCCACTGCGCGCCCCAGACTTTACCCTGCTCATCGGTCAGGTTGGCGGTGACATACCACCACTCGATGCGGTAATCCGGATGTGCACCGTGGTCCTCTGGCAAGGCGATGCGATAACCCGGCTCGACCTGGGTAAACCCCTCCGAGGCCTCCCCAAGACCTGCGAAGCCTGAGCTCGACGGCGCGGGGGTATCATTACAGCCGCTCAGCGCCAGCAGCAGACCCGCTACCAAGCTCCCAGGGTTGCGGGCGCGCAGCCCAATCAGCGCACAACACCCCCTGACCGCTAGCCACCACGCATCAAGCCTCATCAGCAAAACTCCTGAGCAAACTGGCAGGCTGCGCGCGCACAATACGCCACACCGGCCCAATACTGGCCACCAGCACTGCCAGCATGGCCAGACCCACCAGCGTTAACCATTGCCCGGGGAACCAATGCCAGGGCAAACGCCAGCCAAACGCCTGCACATTCACCACATCGACCAGACACCAGGCCAGCAACAACCCTAGCGGGATCGCCAACAGGCAGGTAAATGCGGCCAGCACCAGCATCTGCATCAGGCTCAAACCAGCCAAGTGCACTGGCCGCAAGCCCATCGCCCAGAGCGGCGCCAACTGGCTCAGGCGGCTGTCGGCCAGACTCAGCAGGCTGGTCAGCAGCGCGATGGCAGCGACGCCCAGCGTCAAGGTGTTGAGCGCCGCGGTAGCGGCGAAGGTCTGCTCGAAGACCGCGCGTGAATAGCCCTTGAGGGTCTCCTGATCAATCACTCGACTGGCCGTCAGGTCATAGCGCTGCTGCAGTTGCGCCGTCAGCTCAGCGGCGCGATCGGGCTCGGTCAATATGCCCAGGCTGGTCAGCGGCTGGCCCGGCCAACGCTGGGTCAGCCCGGCCGCGGAGACCAGCAGCTGCCCGCGTGGGTTACCATAATCGGCATAGCGGCCGAGCACCGTCAACGCCCATTCCCCCGCCGGCGTCTCTAGCACCAGGCTATCGCCCACGGCCAGATCCAGCCGATAGGCCAACTGCTCGCTGAGCATTGCCCCTTGCCCCGCGGCCAGAGTGGCCCAGGCCTCGGGCGCAGCTTCAAGCAACGGCCAGGTAGCGGCATACAGCGGATGGTCGATAACGCCACTGAGCTCGGTTGGCCAGCCGTCGACCCGGATGTCCAGTTGCCAGCTGGGTAGCTGCCCCTGCACCTCGGGGCGTGACGTCAGCCAATCCGCGATCTCCCCCGCCTGCTCGGGTGTTTGCGGACGAATATAGACGTCTGCCGCCAGGCGCTGATCCAGCCAGCCGGTAAAGGTCTGGCGGAAACCCTCGGTCATGCTGCCCACGCCAATATTGGCCGCTAGCGCCAGCAACAACGCCATCAGCGCCATACTCAGACCGGATAACTGCTGCTGGCTGTCCGCCCAGAACCATTGGCTGACAGGCCCCCGGGCCAAGCGCGCGCCGAGCCGCAACACGCCCTGCAGAAACACCGGCAAGAGCCAGGCAACCCCCAGCAGAAGACACGCCAGCAGCGCAAAGCCGGCCAGCAAACTGCTGCCGTATCGGCTTAGCAGCAGCGCCGTAACCAGCAGCAGCACCCCCAACAGGCTCAGCCTGGTGATAACGCGCCCCTGCGCCTCACGCCAGGCTTGCGGCCGCGCCCAGGCCAGGACGGGCATGCGCATGGCAGTCAACAAACTGCTGCCCCCGGCCAGCAAGGTCCCGAGCAGACTCATGCCCAGCCCCGCAAGCCACCAACCGGCATCCAGCGCCAGCTGTCCGGCCACCTGCGCGCCATACAAACCGCGCAAACTGGCCGCCACATCGCCGATCAGCAGCGCGGCCAGGGCAAAACCGCTGAACACGCCAAGACTGCCACCGATCAGCGCCAACAACACCAGCTCGACTAACAGTGCCGTCATCAGCATCCGCAAGCTGGTGCCGCAGGCGCGCAAGGTCTGCATCACACCGCGGCGCTGCTCCATCGCCAACCCCGCCGCGGCATGCACAATAAACAGCCCAACCACAAAGGCGAGCAGGCCGAGTGCCGTCAGATTCAAATGGAAGCTGTCCGTCAGGCGCTGCAGATCGGCCTCGCCGCGGGTTTCCCAGCGCAACGGCAGGTCCTGTGGAATGGCCGGCTGCGCTGCGGCAAAGCGGTTGTCAACCAGCAGTTCGCTGAGCAACCCGGCTTGACCCAACAACTGTTGGGCACGGCCTATATCCACCACCAGCATGCCGGGTGGCAGATTCGCTACCGCCTGCAGCGGCGGTAGCGGCTGGCCGTCGCTGAGCATCAACGCCGAGCCCGCACTCGCCCCCAGCTCAGCCAGCGTGTCACTGGCCACCCAGGCCAGGCCCGGGGCACGCAAAAAGGCCAGCAGATCAGCGCTGGCCTGCAGGCTGCCAGCCAGGCTACCGCCTGCAGGCAGGCTCAGCGGTTCGATACCCATGAGCTGCACGCGCCGTTCCCCCTCCGGCGTGACCACGCTGATGCTGCCCTGCAGTAGCGGCGACACCGGCCATCCCTGACGCCGCAACTGGACAAACAGCTCTTGCTCGATCAACTGGCCGCCGGGGCTGACCAGCACCGCCTGGCTGCCGCCGCCAAACAGCTGTGCCGCGCGGTCATAGCTGTCGCGCGCCTGGCTATTGAGCGCCTGCACGCCGGTCCACAACGCCGTGGCCAGCCACAAACCGACCAGCAGGCAGCCTGCCTGCAACGGATGGCGGCGCCAATGGCTCAACAGGCTGTGCAGGGTCCAGCCCAGGCGCGTGAGCACCCCGCCACTCAAAGGGCGGCTCCCTGCACACGGCCGGCGCTGAGCAGGATCTGTCGATCCAGCCGGCTCGCCAGCCGCGCGCTGTGCGTGACCATCAACAGACTGGCGCCGGCCTCGTCGACCAGCGCCAGCAACAAGGCCATGACTTCGTCGGCGCTGCGTTCGTCCAGGTTGCCGGTCGGCTCATCGGCCAGAATCAGTGGCGGCCGAACGGCCAGTGCGCGGCCCACAGCGACGCGCTGCTGCTGGCCTCCGGAGAGCTGTTCAGGGTAACGCTGCAGCAGCGCGCTCAAACCCAGCTGGTCAGCCAACCGGGCCTGCCATGCGCTATCCAGCTTGCCAGCCAGTCGCGCCTGAAAGGCCATATTGTCGGCGACGCTAAGTGACGGTATCAGGTTGAACTGCTGGAAAATCACCGCCACGCTGGCGCGCCGATAGGCGGCACGCGCGGCCTCGTCAAGGCCCCCGAGGCGTTGCTCGCCAACTATGATCTCGCCACTGTCAGCCTGATCGAGACCGGCGACCAGGTGCAGCAGGGTGCTCTTGCCGCTGCCAGACTCGCCCATCAACGCCAGGGTCTGACCGCCCTGCAGCTGCAGATCAATCCCGTCGAGGATCTGCAATCGGCCCTGGGGGCCGCTGTAGCTTTTACGCAGACCGGTGATCTCAAGCATGCTGCTGTGCTCCGTGTTTCAGTTTAGCCAGTGCGCCTGGACGCGCAGAACCTCGGCAAGCTCAAGCTGCAAACCGGCGTTGGAGTTATCACGTCGCTGGCGCCAATCCATACCCTGGCTCCCTGCAGTTTGATCGCAGTAAAGGGTATTTTACGGCACAAATTGACGTGGCGGCATTATAGGCATTGGGGCATGCTGATCTGGCATTAACCTATAACAAGAGGTAACCGCCATGCCCGAATTTTTCTATACCACCGCGCGCAATAACCAGGCCCGTCCCAGTCCGCACTTTCGCGTTTCGCCGGTCGCCGGCTCACTGGGCGCGGATATCCATGAGATCGACCTGAACGATCTCTCCGATGCCGGTCAGGCAGACTTGCGCCAGGCGCTGATGGACCACCAGGTGCTGTTTATCCGCGACCAGTCCCTGAGCGTGGAACAGCTCGAAGCCGTTTCCCTGCGCTTCGGCGAATTTGGCATCGAGCCCTACGTCAAACCCATGACCGATCACCCGCATGTGGTGCATGTGGTCAAGGAAGCCAGTGAAGGCACGCCCTTTGTGTTTGGTGGCGCCTGGCATTCGGACTGGAGCTTTCAGGAGCGTCCTCCCGCCTTCACCCTGCTCTACGGCCATGATGTACCGGCGGTCGGTGGCGACACCCTGTTCAACAATATGTACCTGGCCTGTGAATGGCTATCACCGACGCTGCGCAGCCTGTTGCACAGTTTGAATGGCGTCAACAGCCCGGAATTCGGCTATGGCCCGAATGCCAAACACAACGCCGGCCTGGAAAACATGCAGATCCTCTACGGCGAAAATGTCGATCACGATGTCCGCAGCCACCCGCTGATTACCCGTCATCCGGAAACCGGGCGTAATGTCCTGTTTGCCAACCCGGCCTACACCCTGGGGATCGAAGGCATGAAAGCCGAAGAAGCCCGGCCGCTACTCGACTATCTGTTCAGCGTGGCTAGCGCCCCGGCCTTTACCGTGCGCATGCGCTGGACCCCCGGCACCCTGGCGATCTGGGATAACCGCTGTGTATGGCACCAACCGGTATCCGATTATTTTGGTAACCGCCGGGAGATGTTCCGTACTACCGTCGTGGGCGATAAACCACAACGCGGGAGTGCGCAATGAAGGAAGCTGTGTTCAATGCCAAGGGCGCAGCAGAGGTGTTGTTTGCAGCAAGGCAGAACGCAGCGCCGTGCGCACCGGTCGCCGTACCCTATGGGATTGGAACACTCGAGCAGGCCTATGCGGTGCAGGCCGAACTGCTCAATCAGTGGGGCTATGACGACCATACCCAGGCCGGCTACAAGCTCGGGGTAACCGATCGTCGCGTGCAGCAGGCCATGGCGCTGGATCATCCGCTGTTTGGTCACTTGCTCTCGGGCTGGGACTATCTGGACGGTGACACCATAGCCTCGTCGCAACTGATCAGCCCGAAGCTGGAAGGGGAAGTGGCCTTTCTGTTCAGCGCCACGCTGGATGATCCACAGTTGAGTGAAGAGGCGTTGCTGGACAGCCTGAAGGGCGTACTGCCGGCACTGGAGATCTGCGACTCGGCCTTCGCCGGCTGGCCAAAAAGCCTGTTCGACGCGGCGGCGGATAATCTCTCCTCCGGCCTCTATGTACTGGGTAGCGACCTTAAAGACCCCCGCGAACTGGACCTGGCCAATCTGGACATGAAGCTGTTCCGCAATAATGACCCGGTGGTGACCGGCCATTCCCGCCAGTGCATGGGCAACCCGCTCACCGCCTGCCTGTGGCTGGTGCGTGAACTGGCGCGCAGGGGGACACCGATCCATGCCGGGGAGTTGATTCTGTCAGGCTCGCTGGGGCCGATGGTCGATACCCGGGCAGGCGACAGGATACGCCTGGAAATGGGCGCGCTGGGCAGCGTGGAATGTCGTTTCAGTTGACCTGGCAGAAACACGGCTGAGGCGCAAAAAGGGGGCATTCGCGCGGGGCATAAACCTGGTTACGGCAACAATACCGAGCAGCGCAACGCGGAAAAAAGAAAACCCCACCGAGGTGAGGTTTTGCAGAACTTTGTTCCTGATCATCCCTAATCTGATCATCCCTAAATCGGGGTGCCTCCAGGCACTGTCCCTGCTCCGTATTGTTTTTTGGCGCTTCCTGCGTTGCTCCCAGCAAGTTCAATGTTACGCAAAACAGCTGGGTGCGCCCATAGCTGAATACCCTCACCGCACGTAAGTTATTACTTACAATTTGACACATTAACCAGCAGCACCAGGGCAAGATGCCCTGGTGCTGCTGATCAGAACTGCGCGGCGTCCAGCTCGTACAGCGATTCGCTACCGGCCCGCACGGATTCACTCAGCGAATGGATCCGCGGCAACAGGCGTTTGACGAAGAAACGTCCGGTGCCGATCTTGGCCTGATAAAAACCGTCGGTATCGTCATCCAGGCGGGCATTGGCGGCTTTGGCCATCCGCGCCCACATGTAGGCATACGCGGTATAACCGAATACGTGCAGGTACTCGACCGACGCGGCGCCAATCTCGTTGGCGTTGGTCTTGCTGCGGTCAATCACCACCCCGGTCAGCTGTTCCAGGTTATCAATCGCCTTGGCCAGCGGCTGCACGAACTCGGCCAGCGCCAAACCGGCGTTCTCGGCAATAAACTCGCGGACTTCCTTGACAAAGACCTTCACGAACGCGCCGTTATTGGCCACGGTCTTGCGCCCCATCAGATCCAGCGCCTGAATGCCGTTGGTACCCTCATAGATCTGCGCGATACGTACATCGCGCACCAGTTGCTCCTGGCCCCATTCGCGTACATAACCGTGGCCGCCCAACACCTGCTGGCCATGAATGCAGTTTTCCAGACCCACGTCGGTAAAGAACGACTTGGCGACCGGGGTCAGCAACGCGACCAGATCTTCGGCCTTCTTCTTGATCTCGGCATCATCGGCATACTTGCTGATATCCAGCTGCGAGCCCACATAGGTAGAAAACGCGCGGCTACCTTCGGTCATTGCCTTGATGGTCAACAACATACGGCGCACATCGGGGTGCACGATAATCGGGTCAGCAGCCTTGTCTGGCTGCTGAGCGCCGGTCGGCGCACGGCTCTGGATGCGATCGCGGGCATAGGCCACGGCGGTCTGATACGAGGCTTCGGAGCAGCCAATCCCCTGGATGCCAATCGACAAACGCTCGTAGTTCATCATGGTGAACATGGCGTTCAGACCCTTGTTCACATCACCAATCAGATACCCCTGAGCCGCGTCGAAGTTCATCACGCAGGTAGCAGAGGCCTTGATACCCATCTTGTGCTCAATCGAACCGCAGCTGACCGGATTACGTTCACCCAGGCTGCCATCGTCGTTAACCAGAAACTTGGGCACCAGAAACAGCGAGATACCCTTGGGGCCGGCTGGCGCATCGGGCAACTTGGCCAACACCAGGTGAATAATGTTGTCAGTCAGGTCATGCTCGCCGCCGGTGATAAAGATCTTGGTCCCGGTCACCGCGTAACTGCCATCGGCCTGCGGAACCGCCCTGGTGCGGATGATGCCCAGGTCGGTGCCACAATGCGGCTCGGTCAGACACATGGTGCCCGCCCAGGTACCGGCATACAGGTTCGGCAGGTAAGCCTGCTTGAGCGCTTCACTGCCGTGGGCGTCGAGCGCCAGGCAGCAGCCAGCAGTCAGTGCCGGATAAAGGGCAAAACTGTTGTTGGCGCCGTAGACCATTTCCTCAACCTGCACACCTAGCGTCTTGGGCATGCCCAGGCCGCCGAACTCCGGATTGCCACCCAGACCGACCCAGCCGCCCTCGGCATAAGTGCTATAGGCTTGCTTGAAACCGGCAGGCGTCGTCACCACACCGTTATCCCACTTGGCACCCTCTTCATCACCGCTGCGGTTCAATGGCGCAATGGTCTGAGAGGTAATCTTGCCGGCTTCCTCGAGCATCGCGTCTGCGGTTTCCGCATCAATGGCGCCGTCCAGCCCAGGCAGGCTCTGCCACAACTTGTCGGCTTCAAATACTTCATTCAATACGAAACGGATATCACGCAGGGGGGCTTTATAGTCAGCCATGGGAAACTCCTCTAACAGTCATTGCACCCGGGACAGCCCGGGATAGTTGGCAATTGTAGCGCGACAACGTTTTTGGTGACAGCGTCTTTAAATGACTAAATTGTAAATTCCGGTCACAACAGAGATCTGTCGCTCATCATCCCGGCCAAATGAATGACGCTACACGCCCATATAGCAGAACGCTTTTATCAGCCAGCAAAGAAGCCCGGTTGTCGCAGCGCCACTGGCTTGCAGGTGACCGTCAGAGCACAGGGATGTGCGATGACGAGCCCCAGGGAAGGCCCGCAGCGTGTCACCTGCAGGCCAGTCGGCGCTGCGGCACACCCCCTCCCATCGCCAAACAACAAACAACAAAAAGCCCCGAACCAGTCGGGGCTTTTGCTTAGAGCTTGGAGCTTGGAGCTTGGAGCTTAGAACTGCTCCGCCGTCATCTGCATCAACGAATCAGCGCCGGATTCCAGTGCTTCCACGTGGGCACGAGCCCGCGGCAGCAGGCGCTTGAAGTAGAACTCCTGGGTAGCCAGTTTGGCCTTGTAGAAGTCCTCCTCGGAGGTGCCCGCATCCAGCGCCGCCTGCGCAGCCACGGCCATCTTCAGCCAGAAGAAGGCCAG
>JAWOGT010000100.1:0-11096 GCA_046496585.1 Halopseudomonas sp. | reverse complement strand
TCCAGGACCACGATATCATCGGCGCCGCTGAAGGACAGCCATAGGTTATCGAACTGGTTGAGGGCCAACTGGAGAATCTGCTGTGGGGTCTTGTCGGCATACTCAGCGGCGAGTCTGCTGACATCGAAAGCGGCAATGGTCAAGGGCTTCTCCGGATCAGGGCCGCCCGTCTGGGCGGGCTGCGGTGTGGGCGTGAGTCTAGCAAAGGCGCCTTAGTCCATCGCCTTTTATTTAGTTATAATTTTATGCTTTATCGATATGAAGGCGCAGCCGCCAAGGGTGCTTGGGCATTGCGTCCTGACAGCCCAGCCGGTAGATTGTGCGCCAATTCAAATTGCCTGTCGGGAGTCACCTGTGGAAATCGCTTGCCTTGATCTTGAAGGGGTTCTGATCCCGGAAATCTGGATCGCCTTTGCTGAAAAAACCAATATCGCCGAGCTCAAGGCCACGACCAGGGACATTCCCGATTACGATGTGCTGATGAGACAGCGTCTGCGTATTCTCGATGAGCATGGACTGACGCTGGGCGATATCCAGGAAGTGATCGCCACCCTGAGTCCGCTGGAGGGTGCAGTCGACTTTGTGAACTGGCTGCGCGAGCGGTTTCAGGTGGTCATTCTGTCCGATACCTTCTACGAATTTTCCCAGCCGCTGATGCGCCAGTTGGGTTTTCCGGCGCTGCTCTGTCATCGTCTGATTACCGACGACCAGGACCGTGTGGTGGATTATCAATTGCGCCAGAAAGACCCCAAGCGTCAATCCGTGCTGGCGTTCAAGAGCCTCTATTATCGCGTGATTGCGGCGGGCGATTCCTATAACGACACGACCATGCTGTCCGAGGCCCATGCGGGTATCCTCTTTCATGCCCCCGAGAATGTCATCGCCGAATTCCCCCAGTTTCCTGCGGTGCATACCTTCGACGAGCTGAAGCAGGAATTCATCAAGGCCTCCAATCGCCCGCTGAGTCTGTAAAGCCGCAAGCCACAAGCCACAAGCCGCAAGCCTCAAGCAGTTCGAGTCGTTTGCCACTTGCAGCTTGCAGCTTGAAGCTTAGGATGCCAGCGCGTCCATCAGCACCCGCACCTTGGTCAGGCTTTCCTGGTATTCCGCCTCGGCCTGCGAGTCGGCGACGATGCCGCCACCACCCCAGCAATACAGCCGCTGGTCCTGATGGACCAGACTGCGAATGGCGATATTCAGATCCATCTGGCCCTCGCAGCCGATATAGCCGATGCTGCCACAGTAGAGACTGCGCCGCACCGGCTCCAGCTCTTCGATGATCTGCATGGCGCGAATTTTTGGCGCTCCGGTAATGGAGCCGCCCGGGAAGGCGCCGGTGAGCAGATCCAGCGCGTCGCGCCCCTCGGCCAGTCGCCCGGTGACGCTACTGACCAGATGGTGAACGTTGGGGTAGCTTTCCAGCTTGAACAGCTCGGGGACCTTGACGCTGCCGGTCGCGCAGGAGCGGCTCAGATCATTGCGCAGCAAGTCGACAATCATCAGATTTTCCGCACGGTCCTTCAGGCTGCTTTGCAACTCCGCCGCCAGCTGGTCGTCCTCCTCCAGAGTAGCGCCGCGGGCACGGGTGCCCTTGATCGGGCGGGTTTCTACCGCGCCGTCGGTAACGCTGAGAAAGCGCTCCGGGGACAGACACAGCAGGCTGTGGTCAGCCGTTTCCAGATAAGCCGCAAACGGCACCGGACAGGCCGTGCGCAGGCGCTGATAAGCGGTCAGCGGGTCGCCGCTGCAGCCAGCGCTGAAGCGCTGGGAGAGATTGATCTGGTAACAATCACCAGCCTCAATGTAGGCCTGCACGCGCTCGAACGAGGCCTGGTAGTGCGTCCGGCTTTGTTCCGGCTCAAAGGCAGCTGTCAGCGCGAAGGGTTGTGGCTCGTCTGCGGTGCACTCTAGGCGCGCCAACAGGGCTTGCTGCTCGGCGTCAGGCAGGGCGGGGTGACAGACCAGCCAACTTTGTTTCAGGCTACGGTCGCTAATGATACTCCAGGCATAAATACCCATGTGCAGGGTCGGCAAGTGCACGTCGGCTAGCGCCAGGTCCGGGAGCGTCTCCAGCAGCCGGCCGAAATCATAACTCAGGTAACCCAGAGCGCCGGCGCCGAAGGGCAGACTGACGCCCCCTGGCCAGGCAGCCGCAGGCAGCCTGGCCAGGGCACTACGTAAGCGCTCAAGGGTCTGCTGGCCGGTCTCGCCGGGCAACGGACTGATCAGCTTTTGCGGGCCGGCGGCCAGTATGCTGTAGCGCGCAAAGCGCTCGGTCCCGGCGGCGGAGTCGAGCAATACCGGAGAGCCGAGATCGCGCACCAGTCGCAAGCGCGGCAGCGGGTCAGCCTGGTACGCAAGCTCGACAAGCCGGTAGCGGGCGGCCTGCGGTGTGTTCATGCTGCTGTGCCAGGCTCCTCGGCCGGTTTTTCACTACGCGACACCGGTTGGCCAAAGTGTTTCTGCGCATAGGCTACCCGCTCGGCGACCGACTCGGACCGGCCGGTCTTTTTCAGGGCTGCAAGATGGCGTTCGACCATATGACAACGGGTCGTCAGTCCAGCGTCATTGGCGATCTGGATATTCAGGCCGGGACGCGCATTGAGTTCCAGAATCAGCGGCCCCTTCTCCTCATCCAGAACCAGATCCACACCAATGTAGCCCAGACCGGACAGTTCATAGCAGGAGGCAGCCAGATTCATGAAGCCATCCCAGTCAGGCAATTGCACGCCATCTACCTGGTTGGAGGTATCCGGGTGCTTGGCGATCTTCTTGTTCAGCCAGGTGCCTTTAAGGGTCACGCCGGTCGCCAGATCCACGCCCACACCAATGGCACCCTGGTGCAGGTTGGCCTTGCCGCCGGATTGACGCGTGGGCAGACGCACCATGCCCATCACCGGATAACCCATCAGCAGGATGAGACGTATATCCGGCACGCCTTCATAACTGATGCTTTTGAACAGCGGATCAGGGCTGACACGGTACTCGATCAGCACCCGGTCGCGGTGACCGCCGAGCGAATACAGGCCGGAAAGAATGCTGGAAATATGGTGGCCCATTTCTTCCCGGCTAATGATCTTGCCAGAGACGGTCTTGAACATATCTTCAAAGCGGTCGGCGACGACGATGATGCCGTCCCCGCCGGCGCCCTGAGCCGGCTTGACCACGAAGTCGCGGTGGTTCGCGACGATGGCATCGAACTTGTCGATGTCCTTCTCGGTTTCAATCACACCGTAAAGTTCCGGCACATTGATACCCACGGCGATGGCGCGTTCCTTGGTCAGAATCTTGTCATCAACCAACGGATACAGATGCCGCTTGTTGTACTTGAGCACATAGTCCGCGTTGCGGCGGTTGATGCCCATTACCCCGCTATCGCTGAGGGTTTTCCAGGTATTCCACAGGAACATGGTCTCTCCTCAGCCCTTGGTCATCAGTGCTTTGAAGCGCACCAGTTCGGTCAGTCGATACCCGCGGTAGCGACCCATGGCCAGCATAAAGCCTACCAGCACCAGCAGCACGGCCGGGAAGGTAAAGACGAAGTAGGCCAGCTCTGGCACGCTCATCAGCAGGTGCGCCAGGGTAGCGGCGAACAGGGTGCCCAGGGCGACCTTGAACGAATGACCACCGCCACGCTCTTCCCAGGTGATGGACAGGCGTTCGATCGTCATGGTCAGAATCACCATCGGGAACAGCGACACCGACAGGGCTTTTTCCAATCCCAGCTTGTGACCGATCAGGGTGATACCGGCGATCAGGACCACCACAAAGGTCAGTACGACTGACAGCCGTGGCAGCATCTGCAGCTTCAAATGCTCAAGATAGGAGCGCAGCGACAGACCCAGTGCGGTAATCAGCGTGAACAACAGGATACCCCAGCCAATGTCGGTTTCACGGAAGGCCAGTGAAATCAGTACCGGGGTAAAGGTGCCCAGCGTCTGAATACCGATGATGTTGCGCAGAATCAGAATAACCAATACGCCGATCGGGATCATGATCATGACCCTGTACACCTGTTGAGCGTGCAGCGGTAGCCCGTACAGCGAGTACTCAAGCAATGCGGAGGACGTGTTCTCGGTGGTCATTTCCGCCAGCCGCAATGCGTTCATCACACTATTGTTGAGGGTGATGGTGACGCGGCCCTGACGGCCACCTTCCAGATTGAATAGCGGGGCGTCGCCGCTCCACCAGATCAGGCGGTTCTCGGGAATGCCCTGTTGGCCGGTCTCCGGATGAAAGTACAACCAGCGCTCGCCGTTGTGGCTGCGCAACCACAGCTCGGGGACTTGATTTGGGGTATTTTCCAGGCGCACGGTATGCACTATTTCCAGCGGGATACGCGCATTGGAGAGCAATACATCGAGCACCCGCGCTTTACCCAGCGGCGTGGTGTCTTCGCCCAGCAGCAGCTTGACGTTGTCGTCGGTAATATCGTTGACCCGGCGTATGGCTTCGCTGACAAAGGTTTCGATGTCGGCAGAGGTCTGGCGGATGGGGTGGATAAGGGCATCGGCAGCAATCTGCTCGGCACCTTCAAGCTCAATCGGCTTGCGTGGCGCAGGGGCGGGATCTTCTACCGCGTCCGGGCTGTAGCGCTGGGTCAGCACCAGGCGGTAATACAGCGACTGGCTGCCACTGGCGCGCCGTGCTGACCAGGTGACGCGTCGATTACCCTGGACCTGGTTGACGCTGACACCATAATTGTTGGAGATAAAGCTTTCGTTGAGGCTGATGTATTGCTGATCCAGCGGCGGAATAAACATCTGCGCCTTGATCGGTGTGCCGGCCACGGCCTGAAATTCAAGCCGGGCATCGAGGCTCCAGATATCGTCGGTCTCATCCTGGGTGACAGGAATGTCCAGTACAAAGACTTGGTAGGCGGTAATGCCCAGACCCAGGGTCACCAGGATGGCGATCAGGATTTTCAGGTGCAGATTGATCGATTGCATAGTCTTCTCAACGAGCGATAGGAATTGCTGCTATGGCGGGCACCGCAACAACGATAGATGGCATCTTAACATGGACATCTGCTGAACATGGACATCTACCTTCTCGTAGCGCCGTTGCGCAAGGTTATAAACAGAATAGCCGAAAGTAGCATAAGGGGGATTGTTGACAATGTTGACTGTGTCTGGGCAAAATTCCTGCATTATCGGGCTGTTTGGCAGTTCTTTGTAGACAAGGTTATGTGAGATGGCTGAAGCCGAAAAATATTTACCCACATTGACGCTCTCTGATGGTGCTTTTCAGCGCATTCAGACCGCCATTGTCAAAGGCGAGATAGCCCCCGGTACGCGCATCAGCGAACAGTATCTTTCGACTACCTTTGGCATCGGCCGCGGGCCTCTGCGCGAAGCCATTCGGCGGCTTGAAGGCCGGCGTCTGGTCGTGCGCATCCCCCACGCCGGCGTACGCGTGGTGTCGCTCAGCTATGCTGAGCTGATTGAGCTGTATCACGTGCGCGAAGCGCTCGAAGGCATGGCCTGCCGCCAGGCCGCCGAGAACATGACCGAGGCCGAGATTGCCGGACTGCGCGAAGTGCTGGCCACGCACGAAAAGCACAGCGGGCTGAAGGCCAATGAATCCTACTATCAGCAGGAAGGCGACCTGGATATCCACTATCTTATTATTCAGGGCAGCAAGAACCGCACCCTGAGCGACATGCTCTGCGGGGATCTGTACCACCTGGTGCGCATGTACCGCTATCGCTTTTCTACCACGCCGAAACGCCCACAACAGGCGTTTGCCGAGCATCACCGTATTATTGAAGCCATCGCCGACCGCGATGGCGAACTCGCGGAAATGTTGATGCGCCGTCATATCAGCGCCTCACGCCGCAACATCGAGCGCCGCATGCAAGAGCAGAGCGATGCTTCCACTTCCTCAGGAGGGATAGTCTGATGTCGAACACCCCGGGCCAACGTTTCCGCGACGCGGTTGCCGAAGAACATCCATTGCAGGTGGTCGGCGCGATTAACGCCAACCACGCGCTGCTCGCCAAACGCGCCGGCTTCAAGGCGATTTATCTGTCCGGTGGCGGGGTCGCCGCAGGTTCGCTCGGTCTGCCGGACCTGGGCATCACCGGTCTCGACGATGTGTTGACCGACGTACGCCGCATCACCGACGTGTGTGATCTGCCGCTGCTGGTCGATGTGGATACCGGTTTTGGCTCGAGTGCCTTCAATGTGGCGCGCACCGTCAAGTCAATGATCAAGTTTGGCGCCGCCGCCATGCATATCGAGGATCAGGTCGGTGCCAAGCGCTGCGGCCACCGACCCAACAAGGAGATCGTCAGTTTGCAGGAGATGGTCGATCGCATCAAAGCGGCGGTTGACGCCCGTACCGACGACAGCTTCGTGATCATGGCGCGTACCGATGCCTTGGCGGTTGAAGGCCTGGAATCGGCGCTGGATCGTGCTGCCGCCTGTGTTGAAGCGGGTGCGGACATGATTTTCCCCGAAGCGATCACCGAGCTGGATATGTACAAGCTGTTCACCGCCAAGATCAAGGCGCCGATTCTGGCCAATATCACCGAGTTTGGCGCCACCCCTTTATATACCACTGACGAGCTGGCCTCGGCGGATGTGTCGCTGGTGTTGTATCCGCTGTCGGCCTTCCGTGCCATGAACAAGGCCGCGGAAAATGTCTACACCGCGATCCGCCGCGATGGCACCCAGCAAAATGTCATCGATACCATGCAGACTCGCATGGAGCTGTATGACCGCATTGATTACCACGTTTTCGAGCAGAAACTCGACGCGCTTTTTGCACAAAAGAAATCCTGATCCGGCTTGCCGACAAGCCCGATAGCAAACAAGAAGGAAAACGATATGGCTGAAGCAAAGAAATTAAGTGGCGCAGGTCTGCGTGGCCAAGTGGCCGGCAAGACGGCGCTGTCGACCGTCGGGCAGACCGGCTCGGGGCTGACCTATCGCGGTTATGACGTAAAGGATCTGGCAGCCAATTGCCAGTTCGAGGAAGTGGCTCACCTGATTCTCAAGGGCGAACTGCCCAACCAGGCCCAGCTGGATGCCTACAAAGCACGGCTCAAGGGGCTGCGCAGCCTGCCCCAGGCGCTCAAGGAAGTGCTCGAACGCATTCCGAAAGGCGCGCATCCGATGGATGTAATGCGTACCGGTTGCTCGATGCTCGGCAACCTGGAGACCGAAGAAGATTTCAGCCAGCAACAGGATGCGACCGACCGTTTGCTGGCCGCCTTTGGATCGATCATCTGCTACTGGTATCGCTTCAGCCATGACGGTGTGCGCATCGATGAGAACACCGATGATGATTCAGTCGGCGCGCATTTCCTGCATATGCTGCGCGGCGAGAAGCCCAGCACCCTGCATGAACAGGCGATCAACGTGTCGCTGATTTTGTATGCCGAGCACGAATTCAACGCCTCTACCTTTACCGCCCGCGTTTGCGCCTCGACCCTGTCGGATATGCACAGCTGCGTTACGGCCGCGATCGGTTCGCTTCGCGGCCCGCTGCATGGTGGCGCCAACGAAGCAGCGATGGACATGATCGAGGGCTTTACCAGTGCCGATCACGCCGAGCAGGAAATGCTCGGTATGCTCGAGCGCAAGGAAAAGATCATGGGCTTTGGCCACGCGATCTACGCCACCAACGATCCGCGCAACGAGATCATCAAGCAATGGTCCGAAAAGCTGGCCAAGGACGTCGGCGATAGCGTGCTTTACCCGGTGTCGGTGCGTTGTGAAGAAGTGATGTGGCGCGAGAAGAAGCTGTTCTGCAACGCCGATTTCTTCCATGCCTCGGCGTACCATTTCATGGGCATACCGACCAAGCTGTTTACGCCGATTTTTGTCATCAGCCGCCTGACCGGTTGGGCTGCCCACGTGATGGAGCAGCGGGCTGATAACCGCATTATTCGGCCTAGTGCTGAATATGTGGGTGTTGCGCCGCGTACGGTCGAGCCGATAGAAAAGCGGTGATTCTGATTGTTTGAGGCGGTGTGCTGGCTGCATTGGCGACCGCCTGTTCTGGACACGCTGTAAATACCTCCCTGTACGCTCGACGATGCCCGTCCCTGGGCATCGACGGTCCAGAACAGGCGGTCGCCAATTCCGCATATCGTTCAATACAGTCTGCAGCATTAAAAACTCAAGGGCGTGATGCGGTATTCCGCTTATGCGTTCTAACCAAGATTCCTGATGAGTGTGATGCCATGAATACCCAATACCGCAAGTCTTTGCCCGGCACGCAACTGGACTACTTCGACACCCGCGAAGCCGTCGATGCCATACATCCAGGCGCGTACGACAAACTACCCTACACCTCGCGCGTGCACGCCGAGAACCTGGTGCGCCGCTGTGATCCGGCGATGCTCACCGAGTCGCTCAAGCAGTTTATCGAGCGCCGCAGCGATCTGGATTTTCCCTGGTTTCCGGCCCGCGTGGTCTGCCACGACATTCTCGGCCAGACCGCCCTGGTGGATCTGGCGGGGCTGCGTGATGCCATCGCCGAGAAGGGCGGTGATCCATCCAAGGTCAATCCGGTGGTGCCGACCCAGCTGATTGTCGACCACTCGCTGGCCGTCGAGCACGCCGGCTTCGAACCGGATGCCTTCGAAAAGAACCGCGCCATCGAAGACCGCCGCAACGATGACCGCTTCCACTTTATCAACTGGACCAAGACCGCGTTCAAGAACGTCGACGTGATTCCGCCCGGCAATGGCATCATGCACCAGATCAATCTGGAGAAGATGTCGCCGGTCGTACAGGTAGTTGATGGCGTCGCCTTCCCGGATACCTGCGTGGGTACCGATAGCCACACGCCAATGGTCGATGCGCTGGGCGTGATCTCGGTCGGTGTTGGTGGATTGGAAGCCGAAAGCGTAATGCTCGGCCGCGCCTCCTGGATGCGCCTGCCGGATATCATTGGCGTTGAGCTGACCGGCAAGCTGCAGCCGGGCATCACCAGTACCGATCTGGTGCTGGCGCTGACCGCCTTCCTGCGCAAGGAGCGCGTGGTGGGTGCTTATCTGGAGTTTTACGGCGAGGGTGCGTCGAACCTGACTGTGGGTGACCGCGCCACCATTTCCAACATGACGCCTGAATACGGCGCCACGGCGGCGATGTTCTATATCGATGAACAGACCATCGAGTACCTCAAGCTGACCGGCCGTGAAGATGAGCAGGTCAAGCTGGTCGAGCAGTATGCGCGGGAAACCGGCCTGTGGGCCGATACCCTGACCAATGCCGAATACGAGCGGGTGTTGCACTTTGATCTGAGCAGTGTGCCGCGCACCCTGGCCGGCCCGTCCAATCCGCATGCATTGCTGCCGACCTCCGAGCTGGCGGCGCGCGGCATCAGCGGTGTGGTCGAGAACGAAGAGGGCAAGATGCCCGATGGCGCGGTCATCATCGCTGCTATTACCAGCTGCACCAATACCAGCAACCCGCGCAACATGATCGCCGCAGGGCTTATTGCGCGGAATGCCAACCAGCTCGGTCTGACCCGCAAGCCCTGGGTAAAGACCTCTCTGGCGCCAGGCTCGAAGACCGTGAAGATGTACCTGGAAGAGGCCAAGCTGCTCGGCGAGTTGGAACATCTCGGTTTTGGTGTGGTGGCCTTTGCCTGCACTACCTGTAACGGCATGAGCGGTGCACTGGACCCGGTGATCCAGAAGGAAGTGGTCGATCGCGATCTGTATGCTACTGCGGTGCTCTCGGGTAACCGCAACTTTGATGGCCGTATCCACCCCTATGCCAAGCAGGCGTTTCTGGCCTCGCCACCGCTGGTAGTGGCTTATGCTATCGCTGGCACCATCCGTTTTGATATCGAGAAGGATGTGCTCGGCCATGATCCGCAGGGCAACCCGATCCGGCTCAAGGATATCTGGCCCAGCGACGAGGAAATTAGCGCCATCGTCAAGGCCAGCGTCAAGCCGGAGCAGTACCGCGAAGTCTATATTCCGATGTTCGATATCACCCGCGAAGCGCAGAACATCAATCCGCTCTACGAGTGGCGCCCGCAGAGCACCTATATCCGCCGGCCGCCCTATTGGGAAGGTGCATTGGCTGGTGAGCGCTCGCTCAAAGGCATGCGCCCGCTGGCGGTACTCGGCGACAATATCACCACCGATCACCTGTCGCCGTCCAACGCCATCATGCTCGACAGCGCCGCCGGCGCCTACCTGCACAAGATGGGCGTGCCGGAAGTCGACTTCAATTCCTACGCTACCCACCGTGGCGATCACCTGACCGCCCAGCGCGCGACCTTTGCCAACCCCAAACTACTCAACGAAATGGTTCAGGAGCATGGCAAGGTCAAGCAGGGCTCTCTGGCGCGCATCGAGCCGGAAGGCACAGTGACGCGCATGTGGGAGGCGATTGAGACCTATATGCAGCGCAAGCAGCCGCTGATCATTATTGCCGGTGCCGATTACGGCCAAGGCTCGTCCCGCGATTGGGCGGCCAAGGGTGTGCGCCTGGCGGGGGTTGAGGCGATTGCCGCCGAAGGTTTCGAGCGCATTCACCGTACCAACCTGCTGGGCATGGGCGTGTTGCCGCTGGAGTTCCTGCCTGGCACCACGCGCCAGACGTTGGCGATTGACGGTACCGAGACCTTCGATGTGACCGGCGATATCACGCCGCGCAGCCGCATGACGCTGGTCATCAATCGCAAGAATGGAGAGCGTGTGGAGGTGCCGGTGACCTGCCGTCTGGATACCCAGGAAGAGGTGTCGATCTTTGATGCCGGTGGCATATTGCAGCGTTTTGCTCAGGATTTTCTACAGGCAGAACCGGCAGTATAAGTAATGCTTTGTAAGTATTGCATTGAATGAAGGATGCGCACCTGTTCGTGCAGCGCTGTGCTGCCCTGCACCTGCAGTGGACCGTTTGCGCCCAGGACGGGCGCAACCGAGCCCCCAGGGACGGGTTCACGGCGTGTCCACGTAAGGTGCAGGGTAGCGCGGCGCCGGTCACAGTGACTCCTGCGTAGGAAGCACTGATTGGGGTAGACCTGTGTGAAGCTATGTTGCCAGCACGGTGGACCGGACACGCTGTAAATACCCTTCGGGGCCGGCCAGTCGATCACAGATCGGCTGGCCGTCGGCTGCGTACGAA
>JAWOGT010000044.1:0-3543 GCA_046496585.1 Halopseudomonas sp. | reverse complement strand
CAGGTAGGCATAGCCTCGACCTGGAGCATGGTCACGCCGTGCAATATGCATATCAACCGCCTGGCCGATCAAGCCGGGCAGGGCGTGGACACGGCCGGTGGCAAGAGCGTGATTTTCAACACCATTACGATCTCGGATGGCATCGCCAACGGGACAGAGGGAATGAAGTATTCGCTGGTGTCCCGTGAAGTGATCGCCGACTCGATCGAGACCGTCGCTGGTTGCCAGGGGTTCGATGCGCTGGTGGCGATCGGCGGCTGCGACAAGAACATGCCCGGTTGCCTGATCGGTATGGCGCGGCTGAACCGGCCATCGATATTTGTCTACGGTGGCACCATCCTGCCCGGCGCCGGACATACGGATATCATCTCGGTGTTCGAAGCCGTGGGTTCCGTCGCCAAGGGCGACATGAACTTGCTCGAGCTCAAGCAGATAGAAGAGACCGCCATTCCAGGCCCCGGATCCTGTGGCGGCATGTATACCGCCAACACCATGGCCTCGGCCATCGAGGCGATGGGCATGAGCTTGCCCGGCAGTTCAGCGCAGAACGCCACCTCCGAGAGCAAGCTGGAAGATTGCCGCGCCGCCGGCGCAGCGGTACTGAATTTGCTGGATAAGGATATCAAACCCAGGGACATCATGACCCGCGAGGCGTTCGAGAACGCCATCACCGTGGTGATTGCACTGGGCGGCTCGACCAACGCGGTGCTGCACCTGCTGGCGATGGCCAGCACGGTCGATGTCGAGCTGTCTCTGCAGGATTTCGCGCGGATTGGTGCGCGCGTGCCGGTACTCGCGGACCTCAGGCCCAGCGGCCGATACATGATGTCGGAGCTGGTCGCCATCGGCGGTATTCAGCCGCTGATGAGGCTGCTGCTGGATGCCGGACTGCTGCATGGTGAGTGCATGACGGTCACCGGCGCCTCGTTGGCGGACAATCTTGCCGACATTGCTCCTTACCCGGCAGACCAGGACATCATTCGTGGGCTGGACGCGCCGCTCAAGCGCGATAGCCATCTGCGTATTTTGTACGGCAATCTGGCACCGGACGGTGCGGTCGCGAAGATAACCGGAAAGGAGGGCACCCGCTTCAGTGGCCGGGCCCGGGTCTTCCACTCCGAAGAGGAAGCGCAAGCCAGTATTATCGGAGGTTCGGTGGTGGCTGGCGATGTCGTGGTGATTCGTTACGAAGGTCCCAAGGGCGGCCCGGGCATGCGCGAGATGCTGTCACCCACCGCGGCGATCATGGGTAGAGGTCTTGGCAGCGATGTCGCGCTGATTACGGATGGGCGCTTCTCCGGCGGCAGTCACGGTTTTGTGGTCGGTCATGTCGCACCGGAGGCGGCCGACGGGGGGCCGATCGCGCTGGTGGAGGACGGTGACCAGATCATCATCGATGCCGAGGCCAATACCATTGAGCTCCAGGTCAGCGAGCAGCAGTTGCAGGCGCGCCGGCTGCGCTGGCAGCCGCCAACGCCGCGCTACACGCGCGGGGTTCTCGCCAAATACGCGCGCTCGGTTACCAGTGCATCCAGGGGCGCGGTCACGGACCTGCCTTGATTCAGGGTTCTCAGCTACAGGAGACGTTGCGATGAAATTCATCTTTGAGGTTCGCATGAAGCCCGGCTACACGGTAGAAGAGTATGCCGAGGCCTGGATCCAGGCCAGCGAAGTGATCCAGCAAACACCGGGCGCGCTGGGCACCCGCCTGCATCGCAAGATCGGCGAGCCGGATGTGCTGCTGGCGATCGCCAGTTGGGAATCCAAGGCAGCCCGGGATGCCAAGGATGACAGTCGTGACGAGGTGGTGAGAAGCATCCTGGAAAAGCACGCGAGAAATTGCGAAATCACCGTGCTCGGCGAGTTTGAGGAGCCCGAATGGGAGGTCATGCCGCCGGAGGTGGTCTGAGCGCGCCTGACAGGGTCTAGCGGATATCTTCAGATTGCGTTTCGGCCTCGGTGTTATCCAGGACTAACGCGACGCGATCTTGTAGTGCCGGCACAATCTCGGTTTCGAACCAGGGATTGCGGCGCAACCAGAGGTTGTTGCGGGGGCTTGGGTGCGGCATGGGTATCCGCTCAGGCCAGTAACTCCGCCAGTGGCTGACGCGTTCGGTAAGTGATTGTTTGCCGCTGAAATGATAGGCATGGGCGTGTTGTCCCAGGACCAGAGTCAATTCCACCTTGTGCAAGTGAGCCAGCAACTGGCTGCGCCATGCCGGCACGCATTCGGGCCGTGGCGGGTTGTCCCCCGATTTCCCGGTGCCGGGGTAACACAAGCCCATAGGTACGATGGCGAATTTCGTCGGGTCATAGAACGCCTCCCGGCTTACGCCCAGCCAGCCACGCAGCCGCTCACCACTCGCATCGTCGAAGGGTACGCCGCTCTCGTGCACCTTGCGACCGGGCGCCTGGCCGACGATGAGAATCCGTGCCCGGGGATCAAGCTGTACCACCGGCCGCGCGCCGAGTGGCAAATGCGCCTGACAAAGGGTGCAGGCTCTGACTTGGGCGAGCAATGTCGTTACCGCAATCATCAATACGTTTCGTTTGTAGTGGCGGGGTGTGCGCGGACGACCCACGCAGTGAATTCGATAGCGGTGCCTTCAGCAGGGGAAGTCCACCGCGCCTGACCGCTAACAGGGGCAGGTCTAACAACCTGTATTCTAGCCAATCTGGAGGGCAGACACATGGCCGGAGACGAGAAATCCTCGCCTGATCGGACCAGTGGCCCGGACGCTCGGAACCGCGTATTCGGGCAGGCCCCGGGCCCGCTTCCTTGACCCTTGTCTATTCATGTCGAGCTCTGATGCATTCACGTCGTGAATAGGTCCGATCAGCGTTATTTGTTTCAAATCCGGCGCACTTTTGCGTAATGTATCCGTCCCTGATTTACAGGTTCCATGGTCATGTTCCACGGTGACCAGGTTCCTGCTGTTTTAATCGATCTGAGAGGTAGGCTGCAATGGCTTCATTTGAAAGTATCAAGAAGGTCGGCATCATCGGCGCCGGCACCATGGGCCGCGGTATCGTCATGAACTTCGTTAACGCCGGCTACCCGGTGACCTGGCTGGACGTCAACGGTGAGATGCTGGCAAAGGGGCTGGAGGATATCGCCAGCGTCTACAAGCGCTCGGTAGCGCAGCAGCGCTTTGATGACACTGAAGCGCAGGCCCGTTTGGCCCGGATCACCACGACCCAGGATTATGCCGCGCTGCAGGATATGGATCTGGTGGTCGAAGCCGTCTACGAAAACATGGATTTGAAGAAGAAGATCTTTGCCGAGCTGGACCAGGCGGTCAAGGCCTCGGCGATTCTGGCGACCAATACCTCTTATCTGGATATCGACGAGATTGCTTCGGCAACCAGTCGTCCGAGCCAAGTGCTGGGCCTGCATTTCTTCAGCCCGGCGCACATCATGAAGCTGCTGGAAGTGGTCCGCGGCAAGGCCACCGCACAGGACGTGATGGACGCCTGCCTGGCCGTGGGCACGAAAATCGGCAAGCAAGCCGTACTGGCCGGCAACTGCCATGGCTTTATCGG
>JAWOGT010000233.1:0-3368 GCA_046496585.1 Halopseudomonas sp. | reverse complement strand
CAGCTGCCTAAATGAACGGTCTACGCGACAACTACGTTGACAAACACCGCCCCAAGCAGGGCAGTACTCAAATTCGGCCCCCGACGAGGGGCTAGCGTTTATCCGTGGGCGCAATTTGGGCACGATCTGGGCACAGAGCTTTTTCAAAGCGTTATAGGAGCATAAGGCTAAGTGTCACGAGATCTGTCTTGATATGCCGACTTTACGAGTGGTGCTGACCCGGGGTAGTGCTTAAGGCCACTTTTGCAAATGAGGCGGGGGGTGTAAGTATTTGAAATTAAACATAAATGGTGCACCCGACTGGATTCGAACCAGTGACCATCGCCTTCGGAGGGCGGTACTCTATCCAGCTGAGCTACGGGTGCATTTCAGGGGCGCAATAATACCCATTGATTGGGTCGGCGTCCATGCCCTGCTTACCAGCGGGCGTATTCATTGTCGTGGGACGTTGTGCTGCGACCGGATGTCGCCGGTTACAGTTGGTGTTTTGTTGGTCGCGGCTTTACCGGTATACTCACCCAATTATGCGGGTATAGCCAACTAGCCCGGCGGATTAGCCATGATGAGGATGTTTAAGTGATGATTGCGAAAAAAATCCTGGTTGCCTGTGCAGCCACGCTTGTTCTGGTGACCGGCGGTGCGTTCGCGAACACGATCCAAGATGCCATTGCCGAGCGTCTCAAGCCGGTCGGCTCTGTGTGCATGGCCGGTGATCCCTGCGCTGAAGCGGCGGGTGTTGTGGCTTCTGCCGGTGGCGAAACGGGTGGGGCGCGGACGGGCGAGGCGGTTTACGGTCAGTACTGCACGGCTTGCCACGGCTCAGGCATTCTCGAGGCTCCTAAAACCGGTGATACCGCTGCCTGGGAAGCACGTTTGGCCGCTGCCGGTAGCCTGGATGCCCTGACCCAGTCAGCGATTGCCGGTGTGGGCGCGATGCCCGCCAAAGGCACCTGTGCTGATTGTTCGGACGAAGAAATCCTCGTCGCTATCCAGCATATGTCCGGCCTGGAATAAGCTTCTCGGCGCGACAAAAAAGCCACCTTCGGGTGGCTTTTTGCTGTCTGGCGCTTAGCGCTGATTCAACTCTTGGGTCCGAGCATGCCGCGAATATCGGATAACGCCGAATTGCCGCGGGCCTGCTTTTGCTCCGGCGGCGCATCGTCGGTGCCTTCCCATTCCAGATCCTCGCTGGGTAGCTCATCGAGAAAGCGGCTGGGTAGGCAGTCGATCACTTCGCCGAACTGCCGACGCCGTGCGGCATAGGTAAACGTCAGCGTGCGCTTGGCGCGGGTGATGCCGACATAGGCCAGGCGCCTTTCCTCTTCGACGCTGTCCGCCTCGATACTCGAGCGGTGCGGGAGAATCTCTTCTTCCATGCCGATGATGAACACGTGCGGGTATTCCAGGCCTTTGGAGGCGTGCAGCGTCATCAACTGCACGCGGTCGGTATCTTCCTCTTCCTCATGCCGTTCGAGCATGTCGCGCAGCACCAGCTTGGCGATAGCGTCTTCGATGTCGGTGTTGCCGGTTTCATCGCGCTCGATGGTGTTTTTCAACGCCTCGACCAGAAACCAGACGTTGCCCATGCGCTTGGCGGCGACATCATCACTGGAGCAGTTCTGCCGTAGCCAGCTTTCGTAATCCAGATCGGTGACCATGCTGCGCACCGCTTCAATCGGGTCGCCCTGGGTGCACTGTTTGCGCACACCGTCGAGCCAGTGGCTGAAGCGTTGCAGGCGCTCGCAGTAGCGTGGTTCCAGCTGTTCGGCCAGCCCCAGCTCGCTACAGGCCTTATACAGGCTGACCTGCCGGGTGGTGGCGTAGGTGCCGAGCTTCTCCAGCGTCGCCGGGCCGATCTCCCGGCGCGGCACGTTAATCACGCGCAGCAGGGCGTTGTCATCGTCCGGATTGACCAGCAGGCGGAAGTAGGCCATCACGTCCTTGACCTCCTGGCGGGCGAAGAAGCTGGTGCCGCCGGACAGGTGATAGGGGATCTGATGATGCTGCAGCTTCAGCTCGAGCAGGCGTGATTGGTAGTTGCCGCGGTAGAGGATGGCGAAATCCTTCCAGTCACGCTTGTGCTTGAGGTGTTGGGTCTGGATGTCGGTGGCGACGCGCTCGCATTCCATTTCCTCATTACGGCAGCGGATCACACGGATCGCTTCGCCGTAGCCCAGTTCGCTCCACAATTGCTTTTCGAACACATGCGGGTTGTTGGCGATCAGGGTGTTGGCGGCCTTGAGAATGCGGCTGGTTGAGCGGTAGTTCTGCTCCAGCATGACCACTTTCAGCGCCGGGAAGTCTTCCTTGAGCTGCGCCAGATTCTCCGGGCGTGCGCCGCGCCAGGCATAGATCGACTGATCGTCGTCACCGACCACGGTAAAGCGCGCCTGATTGCCGACCAGCATCTTGACCAGCAGGTACTGGCTGGCATTGGTGTCCTGGTACTCGTCAACCAGCATGTAGCGGATGCGGAACTGCCACTTTTCCAAAATATCCGGATGCTCAAGGAACAGGGTCACCGGCACCAGGATCAGGTCGTCAAAATCCACCGCGTTATAGGCCTTGAGTGTGCGGTTGTAATGCATATAGACGCTGGCGGCGGTTTGTTCTTGCGGCGACTTGGCCTGGGCCAGTGCCTGCTCGGGCATGATCAGGTCGTTCTTCCAGCTGGAAATTTGCGCCTGGATACCCTCGGTGCCGTCGTCAGCGCCATAGTCGCGGTGCATCAGGTCGGTGATTAGGGCCTGGGCGTCCTGCTGGTCAAAGATCGAGAATCCGGGCTTGTAGCCGAGCCGTTTGTGCTCTTTGCGAATGATGTTCAGGCCCAGGTTGTGAAAGGTCGATACGGTCAGACCACGGGCTTCCTTGCCCTTGATCAGCATGCCGACCCGCTCCTTCATCTCCCGCGCGGCTTTATTGGTGAAGGTCACCGCGACGATATTCTGTGCCTTGATGCCGCACTCGCGCACCAGGTACGCGATCTTGCGCGTGATCACACTGGTTTTGCCGCTGCCCGCACCGGCGAGTACCAGCAGGGGGCCACTGATGTCATTTACCGCTTCCTGTTGGCGGGGATTAAGGCTGGCCACCGGCATTACGCTCCTGGGTTGTGTGGGAAAATGAGGCTGAATCAGGCTCTATATAAGTCAAATGGCTAAAACGAGTCATGGTTATTGCTCATTTCTTAGATATAACCTACCTTGTAAAGACGATCCATATAGCTAATTTATATGGGTCATTCGGAGAACTGCGTGTGGCTGCTGAGCGTCAACTGCTGCGGATTGTGCTGCTTGACACTGATCATGGCGCTTCGGTGCAGCTATGTCTCCGGCTCATGTCGGTTCGATCCTGTCCTTACGAATTGA
>JAWOGT010000168.1:0-3764 GCA_046496585.1 Halopseudomonas sp. | reverse complement strand
GCACAACCTGCGCCCGGCCAAGGAATCACTGGCCAGTTGGTGGAAACAGATTCGTGAATGGCGTGGCGAAGGCCGCATGTTCCCCTATGACGAGGGCGACGGCTCGATCATCAAGCCGCAGACGGTTATCGAGACGCTGTGGGACGTCACCCAGGGCGATGCTTATGTGACCTCTGACGTGGGCCAGCATCAGATGTTTGCTGCCCAATACTATCCCTTTGACAAGCCCAATCGCTGGATCAACTCTGGCGGGCTCGGCACCATGGGCTTCGGTTTGCCCGCGGCCATGGGCGTCAAGCTGCACTATCCCGATGCGCAGGTGGCGTGTGTCACCGGCGAAGGCAGCATCCAGATGAATATTCAGGAGCTGTCGACCTGCCTGCAATACAACCTGCCAGTGAAGATCATCACGCTGAACAACCAGGCTCTGGGTATGGTTCGCCAGTGGCAGGATATGCAGTACGGTAGCCGCCACTCGCATTCCTATATGGAATCGCTGCCCGATTTTGTCAAACTGGCCGAGTCCTACGGGCATGTCGGT
This sequence comes from Halopseudomonas sp., assembly GCA_046496585.1. Taxonomy (GTDB): domain Bacteria; phylum Pseudomonadota; class Gammaproteobacteria; order Pseudomonadales; family Pseudomonadaceae; genus Halopseudomonas. Next base: position 3,223 of record JAWOGT010000168.1, on the reverse strand, counting down.
ATGCGGGTAGACAAACTGGAAGATCTCAAACCGGCGATGGAACAGGCGTTTGCCAATAGCAAACAACTGGTGTTCATGGACATCCGCGTAGATGACTCCGAGCACGTGTACCCGATGCATATCAAGGATGGCTCCATGCGCGATATGTGGCTGAGCAAGACGGAGCGCACGTGATGAGACACATTATTTCCGTACTGTTGGAAAACGAGCCTGGTGCGCTGTCCCGTGTAGTAGGTTTGTTCTCGCAGCGTAACTACAATATCGAGACCCTGACCGTGGCGCCGACCGAAGACCCGACCTTGTCGCGTCTGACGCTGACCACGGTAGGACACGACGACGTCATCGAGCAGATCACCAAGAACCTCAACAAGCTGATCGAGGTGGTCAAGCTGGTGGATCTGTCCGAAGGGTCGCACATCGAGCGTGAGCTGATGTTGGTCAAGATCAAGGCCACCGGCGCTCAGCGCGCCGAGGTCAAACGGACCACTGATATCTTCCGCGGTCAGATCGTTGACGTGACCAGCAGCGTGTATACCGTGCAACTGGCCGGCACGTCTGACAAGCTGGACAGCTTCATCGAAGCAGTTGGCCCGACCACGGTCATCGAGGTGGTGCGCACCGGCGTATCGGGCATCGCCCGTGGCGAGAAAGTGTTGAGCATCTAATTTAGACAGCAGGTCCGTAAGGGCCTGAACAGGAAACAGGGGAATTTCATGCACGTTTATTACGATAAAGATTGTGATCTGAGCATCATCCAGGGCAAGAAAGTAGCCATTATCGGTTACGGTTCGCAAGGCCATGCGCACGCCTGCAACCTGAAAGATTCCGGTGTAGATGTCACTGTGGGTCTGCGCCCTGGTTCGTCTTCAATTGCCAAGGCTGAAGCCCATGGTCTGAAAGTGACTGACGTTCCGGCCGCCGTTGCTGCTGCCGATATCGTCATGATCCTGACGCCGGACGAGTTTCAGTCTCAACTGTATGCAAACGAGATCGAGCCGAGCCTGAAGCAGGGTGCTACCCTGGCTTTCGCCCACGGTTTTGCCATCCATTACAATCAGATCGTGCCGCGCAAGGATCTGGACGTGATCATGATTGCACCCAAGGCCCCGGGCCACACCGTGCGCACCGAGTTCACCAAGGGTGGCGGTATTCCTGATCTGATCGCGGTGTTCCAGGACGCTTCCGGCAATGCCAAGAATGTCGCGCTGTCCTACGCTTCGGGCGTGGGTGGCGGTCGTACCGGCATCATCGAGACTACCTTCAAGGATGAGACCGAAACCGATCTGTTCGGTGAGCAGGCGGTTCTGTGTGGTGGCGCGGTTGAGCTGGTCAAGGCCGGCTTTGAAACACTGGTCGAAGCGGGTTACGAGCCTGAAATGGCCTACTTCGAGTGTCTGCATGAGCTGAAGTTGATCGTCGATCTCATGTACGAAGGCGGTATAGCCAACATGAACTACTCGATTTCCAACAACGCCGAATACGGTGAGTATGTCACTGGCCCGGAAGTGATCAACGCCGAGTCCCGCGAAGCCATGCGCAACGCACTCAAACGCATTCAGTCGGGCGAATACGCGAAGATGTTCATCGCTGAAGGCGCGCATAACTATCCGTCCATGACCGCTGCCCGACGTCTCAACGCCGCGCATCCGATCGAACAGGTCGGTGAGAAGCTGCGTGGCATGATGCCCTGGATTTCTGCGAACAAGATCGTCGACAAGTCCAAGAACTAAGCAGTATTGCATCAGTCAAAGAAAACGCGGCTCAGGCCGCGTTTTTTTGTGCGCCGTGGTAATGAACTGGTAATGCGCCGGTTGTGTTGCCACACTGTGGTTCTGTTAATGCAGCAAGGTAAGCCCATGATTGACAAGCACGAGCACGACCCAAAAGACGATATGGATGCGGCGCATGGAATGCTGCCCATCGACGAACACATAGAAGAAGTCCCCGGCCCTGACGGCAAGAAGATCCGGCACCGGGGAATCTATCTGCTGCCGAATCTGTTTACCACGGCGGCGCTGTTCTCTGGCTTCTACGCCATTGTCAGCGCAATGGATGGCAACTTTGCCAATGCAGCTATCGCTATCTTTGTGGCCATGGTGCTGGACGGACTGGACGGTCGTGTAGCACGCATGACCAATACGCAAAGCGCGTTTGGTGCCGAGTTCGATTCGCTGTCGGACATGGTTGCCTTCGGTGTGGCGCCGGCGTTGGTGGTGTTCACCTGGGCGCTGGCGGATCTCGGCAAAGTGGGCTGGGTGTTTTCGTTTATCTATTTGGCCGGTGCGGCGCTGCGTCTGGCACGCTTCAATACGCACATCGGTGACGAGTCGGAGGACAAGCGCTTCTTTACCGGTCTCGCCAGTCCGTCAGCTGCAGGCCTGGTTGCCGGTATGGTCTGGGCGTTGAGCGATTTTGGCATTGATGGCGGCGATATCAGCTTCCTGGTAGGGGTGTTGACTGCCTTGGCCGGTTTGCTGATGGTCAGTAACGTACGTTATTACAGCTTCAAGGACCTGGACCTGAAAGGGCGAGTGCCGTTCTTCGTGATTCTGCTGGTGGTGCTGGTGTTTGCCGTTATCTCCACCGACCCATCGCGGATTCTGTGGTTTATCTTTATCGCCTACACCGTATCCGGCCCAATCCGGGCGCTGTGGCGCTGGCGCAGCAAGCAGAAAGCCACGCCCGAGGCGTAGGGCCCTGCGACGTCTTTGAGTAAAACCATCAATTAAGGCTTGACGGTTTTTTCTCAGCCCCTATAATGCGCGTCTGCCCAATCGGGGCGCTTTGCATAAAGCGCTTTACAATCAATAAGTTAGCTATAATTTAGGGGTTGACAGGGCAGGCGGGCAGCGTAGAATACGCCGCTCACTGGGAAGGTAGGCAACAACGCTTTCTCAGTCTTCTGGCTTCGGTCAGAGAAGTTCCAAGGAAGCGGTTGACAGGGGTTTCGGCTTCTGTAGAATACGCCTCCCGGTCACGAGAAAGAGGTTGTTCTCGGGGCCAGCCAAGCAACGCTGTGATGATCTAAGGTCTCACAAAAATGCTTGACAGATTAGAAGGTTAGCGTAATATACGCCACCTTGGTTAAGCGGAAACGCGAACCGAACGCTCTTTAACAATGTGAATCAAGTAATTCGTGTGGGTGCTTGCCGAATGGATCTGATGATCGAAAAGATTATCAGCCTAAGCAAGTTACTCTGTGAATTCACTGAGTTTTTTGTAA
>JAWOGT010000146.1:0-4301 GCA_046496585.1 Halopseudomonas sp. | reverse complement strand
GCATCTTGAACTGGTCAACGAAAGTCACATGCACAGCGTACCGCCGGGTTCGGAATCGCATTTCAAGGCGGTTATAGTCAGCCAGCAATTCGCCGGGTTGAATGCAGTCAAGCGGCACCAGGCGGTGTATCGCTCGCTGGGTGATTTGATGTCGCGTATTCATGCGCTGGCACTGCACACCTATACCCCGGCTGAATGGCTGGCCCGAGCGCAGGCACCGGCCTCACCCAATTGCTTGGGCGGCGGCAAGGCGGATGCCTGACTTGCAGCGTCCGCTCTGCTAGAATGCGCGCCTCACAAAGTGCGCCCTTTACGTGGGCGATAACTGCATTGCCGAGGTAATTCATGTCGCAGATCGTTGTAGTGGCGCTGTACAAGTTTGTCACGCTGGAAGATTTCGAAGCCAAACGCCAACCTCTGCTGGATGTGCTGACCCGTTCCGGGGTCAAGGGCACGCTCTTGTTGGCCCGCGAGGGTATCAACGGCACCATCGCCGGGCGCCGCGAAGGCATCGATCAGGTGCTCGACTGGCTGCGCTCCGATCCGCGCCTGGGCGATCTCGATCATAAGGAATCGCTGTGTGACGAGATGCCGTTCTACCGGACCAAGGTCAAGCTGAAGAAGGAAATCGTCACCATTGGCGTGCCGGATGTCAGCCCGAACGAGACGGTCGGCACCTATGTCGAGCCTGGTGACTGGAATGCGCTGATCAGCGATCCAGAGGTGCTGCTGATCGATACCCGCAATGATTACGAGGTCTCGATCGGTACTTTCGAGGGCGCGGTCGATCCGAAGACCACCAGTTTCCGCGAGTTTCCCGAGTACATCAAGGCTCATTACGATCCCGAGAAGCACAAGAAGGTCGCGATGTTCTGCACCGGCGGCATCCGTTGCGAAAAAGCCTCCAGTTATATGCTGCAACAGGGTTTTGATCAGGTCTATCACCTCAAGGGCGGGATTTTGAAGTACTTTGAAGAGGTGCCGGCCGAGCACAGCAAGTGGAATGGCGAGTGTTTCGTGTTCGATAACCGCGTCACCGTCAGACATGACCTGGCGCCGGGCTCCTTCGATCAGTGCCATGCCTGCCGGCACCCGGTGTCTGTTGAAGAAAAGGCCTCCGCGCACTATCAGGAGGGCGTCAGCTGCCCGCGTTGCTATCACAACTTGCCGGAAAAGACCCGCCTGCGGGCCGAGGAACGCCAGAAGCAGGTACGGCTGGCCAAGTTGCGCAATCAGCCACACCCTATCGGCCAGCAACAGGCCATGGCGGCCACTGATTGAGCGTCACCTCACCGAGCGGCAAATTGTAAGTCCTGAGGGAGCACCAGCATGAACCAGCGCTTGATGTATGTAATGGACCCCTTGTGCTCCTGGTGCTGGGGTTTTGCGCCGGTGGTGGATGCCATCCAGGCGGCGCATCCTGATCTGACTATTCATTTGGTCGCTGGCGGCTTGCGGCCAGGGCAGCGTGATCCGCTCGATGCCGCCAGTCGCGCGGCGCTGGGCGAACACTGGGAAGCCGTCGAGATCGCTTCCGGGCAACCTTTTCTGCGCCCTGCAGATCTGCCTGAAGGCTTCGTTTACAACACCGAGCCGCCATGCCGTGCGCTGGTGGTGGGCCGGCAGCTGGATGTCTCGCGCGTATGGGCTTTGCTCAAGGCGATTCAACAGGCCTTCTACGCCCAGGCGCTGGATGTTACCCAGACCGCACTGCTGCTCGAGCTGGCCGAAAACGCAGGCTATGACCGCAAGGCGTTCGGCGAGTGCTTCGATGCGGAAATGACCCGTGCGGCGATCGCCGCCGATTTCTCCTGGACGCGTGACCTGGGCATTGCCGGTTTCCCGACCTTGCTGGCCCAGCGTGACGGCCAGTTGGCACTCCTGACCAACGGCTATCAGTCGGCCAACGAGGTGATGCCGTTGCTCGAGCGCTGGCTGGCTGCGGGTGAGGCACGGCAACCTGCATGCTGAATACCGGGTTGCATCTGGGGTTACATGCGCTGCTGCCCTTGGCGGTAGCGGTGCTGTTTTTCCGCAGCCAGTGGCAAAAAGCCTGGCTGATCATGCTGCTGACCATGCTGGTCGATCTCGATCATCTGGTGGCAGACCCGATCTTTGATCCCGGCCGCTGCTCGATTGGCTTTCATTTTCTCCACAGCTATACCGCTATTGGCGGCTATCTGCTGATGACCCTGTGGCAACCGCTCAGGCTGATTGGTCTGGGACTGCTGATTCATATGCTGGCCGATGCCAGCGATTGCTGGCGCATGGCCGGGTTTGCGCCTTTCTAGGCCACAAAAAAAGGCCGGGGAATCCCCGGCCTTTTTATCGGCGCTACATGAGCGCTGCTGCTAGCGGACTGAGTGGCGTGCCATTAGTGGCGCGACAGTAGTGCCGGCTTGGGCTTGTCTTCGGGCGCGTGATAGAGCAGGAACAATTGCGTGAGAATCTCGGGGATGTGCTGCATCATGTCCTCGACCATATCCTGGTCCTGAGCGATTTCAATGAACTCGGGCTGATCATCGAACAGGCCAGAGCCGACCATGATCGGCAACAGCAGTTCGCTGACCGTCTCTTCGTCCTGGTTGAACCAGTCTTCCTCGCGCAGGAATACGCCTTCGAGGAAGCCAATACACCAGCTGCGCAGGTCGGACAGATCCGGCTCGTCGCCGAGTGTCAGGTCGCAGGGTGGCTCGAGCTCTTCATCGCCGGACAAATCGCGGGCAATCTCGGCTTTGAGTTCGCGCAGCGAAGCTTCGATATCGATCTTTTGCGCTTCGTCCTGATAATTGGGTTCTTCAGCAAAGAGTTCGGCGATCCACTCTTCTTCAGGAACCTCGACAGGACTGATGCACAGCGCAGTGAGATAACCATGGCCGGCAAGATAATCAAGCGCTTCATCGTGCAGGTCGTCGGCATCGAGAAACTGCTGCAAGCGCTCGAGTTGGTCGGCAAAGGACATGGGACACCTCATAATCAGAATTGTTAACCATTGTACGCGTGCTCCGGTTTTTTTGCCAAAAGCGTGGCGTATTTGTGCGCAGAAACACGGATGCGCTGCGCAGGGCTGGTATAATTTGCCTCCAGCAAAAGGCCAGTCCACTTCGATCAAGGGAGACCCATGCGCGAGCAAGCTCTGGAACGACTCAAGGAAATCTTCGGCTATGCCGAGTTCCGCGGCCAGCAAGCGGACATTATCGACGAAGTGGCACAGGGCCGCGACGCGCTGGTGCTCATGCCGACCGGCGGCGGCAAGTCATTGTGCTACCAGATACCCGGTCTGCTGCGCGACGGGCTGACGGTGGTGGTGTCACCGCTGATTGCCCTGATGGATGATCAGGTTGCCACGCTGAATGAGCTGGGCCTCAAGGCCGCCGCGTTGAACTCCACCTTGACCGACCAGGCCCAGCGCGAGATTGCCGAGCAGATGCGCGCCGGCGATCTGGATTTTCTCTATCTCGCACCGGAGCGCCTGCTCAAGCCGCGTACGCTGCACTTTCTGCAGAGCCTGAAAATAAGCCTGTTTGCCATTGATGAGGCGCACTGCGTATCACAGTGGGGGCATGATTTCCGTCCGGAATACCTGCAACTGGGCCAACTCGCCGAGCTGTTCCCCGATGTGCCGCGCATGGCCCTGACCGCCACCGCCGATGAGCGCACCCAGGCCGACATCACCCAGCGCCTGAAGCTGGAAGCTGCGCGCTGCTTTATCTCCGGGTTTGATCGGCCGAATATCTTTTACCGCATTGTGCCCAAGGACAAGCCCCGGCAGCAGTTACTCAGCCTGCTGGCCCGGCACAAGGGCAACGCCGGTATCGTGTATTGCCTGTCGCGCAAGAAGGTCGATGAAACCGCTGCCTGGTTGAGCGCCCAGGGTTGGCCGGCCTTGCCGTATCACGCCGGCTTGCCTTCGGCGCTGCGGGCCACGCATCAGAAGCGTTTTCTCAATGAGGAAGGGCTGATCATGGTCGCCACTATCGCCTTTGGCATGGGTATCGACAAATCCAATGTGCGTTTTGTCGCGCATATGGACTTGCCGAAAAGTGTCGAGGCCTATTATCAGGAGACTGGGCGAGGCGGACGCGATGGGCTGCCAGCAGATGCCTGGATGGCCTACGGGCTGCAGGACGTGTTGATGCTCAACCAGATCATGGCCAATTCCGAAGGCGATGAGCGGCACAAACGCATTGAGCGGCACAAGCTCGATGCGATGCTCGGTCTCTGCGAAATCACTACCTGCCGGCGGCAGATGCTGCTCGACTATTTTGGCGAAACCATGCCTGAGCCCTGCGGCCATTGTG
>JAWOGT010000142.1:0-5283 GCA_046496585.1 Halopseudomonas sp. | reverse complement strand
GGACAATCTGCGCGTGATTGAAGCGCAGCCGCCAGGTGTATTCGATCGCGAAGCGCGCCGCGCCGCGTTGCGCTGGCGCTTTGCCCCCCGGCGTGAAAACGGCCAGGCGGTCGCGCGTGAGGCGACCAAAACACTGTATTTTCGTCTGGAGGGCAATCGCTGATGCGTGCTCTTGTGGCGGTGCTGATGTTGTGCTGCGCAGCGGTCCAGGCGCAGACGATCAATCCGGCGACCTTCAGTGCGCTGAACGAGGCGCAGCAAGCGCAGCAGCAAGGGGATTATGCTGCCGCGGGCAGCCGTCTGCAGCAGGCGTTGACGCAGGCTGGCGCGGGCAGCATCGAACAGGCGCTGGTGGAGCAGCGGCTGGCTTATCTGGCGATTGCCCGTGAGCGTAATGCCGAAGCGATAAACTGGCTGCGCAAGGCCTTGAGCCGTGGGCAGCTGGACGCCGCAGCGGCCAGCCAGGACCGGCGCAATCTGGCGCAGTTGCTGGCCGCCGACGGTCAGGCGCGGGAAGCGCTGGCCCTGCTGGAAACCGAGCTGGCCGCAGGTGCGTTGCCGCGTGAGACCCGGCGCTTGCTGGTGCAGCTGTACAACCAGTTGGAACGTTACAGCCAGGCATTGCCGTTAGCCGAGCAGGTGGTGCGCGAGGAGCCCGGCGTTGATGGCGTCTGGTATCAACTGTTGGTCGGCATGAATTATCGCCTGCAGCGCTATCAGGCCGCCGAACGCTGGTTGAAAGTGCTGCTGCAGCGCGAACCGGCTAACGCCGAGCATTGGCGCCAGCTGGCCGGGCTGCAGAGCCTGGATAAGCGCCAGCGTGCGGCGGCCGGCACACTGCGGTTGGCCTATGAAGGCGGTATCCGCTTCGCGGCCGAGGATCTGGATAATCTGGTCGCGCTCCAGCTCAATGCCGGCGCGCCCTGGCAGGCGGCCAGGCTGTTGGAAGCGCTGCTTGAACGGCAACTGCTGCAGGCCAGTGCGGCACGCCAGGAGCGCCTGGCACACCTATGGCAACAGGCCCGTGACCATGACCGGGCCAAGGCCGCCTGGACCGCGCTGGCGGGCAATTCCGGTCGCGCGGATCACTGGTTGCGCGTGGCGGCTATTCAGCTCGAACAGGGTGAATGGGCTGCGTTGTTGAGCACTATTGAGCTGGCCCGCCCTGCGGCCAGTGCCGAGCAGCGCCGCACGCTGAATCAATGGGCCGATTACGCCCGTCAGGCACAGGCAGACGGGTAGCGGCGCGCTAGTCAGTAGCTATACGGCTCGATGCTGGCGTTGGCAATCTTGTAGCCAGCGTTGGCCAGATCGCTTTCTACCGCTTCAACCTGCATCGCACCGGTGATCCAGAAGGGCTGGTACAGCGCCTCCAGCTTGATACCGGCCTCGCTCTGCACATAGACGATCTGGTTCGAGGGCGGTGGCGGCACGTGGATACAGGCGCCGAAGTAAGGCACCAGCAGGAACTCGTTGACCACGCCCTGTTCATTGATACCCAGTGGCACGATGTAGCCGGGTAGCTTGACCTCGCGGCCATTGAGCTCGGCAACCACCGGCGCAGCAGGTTCCATCTGCACTGCCGGGTCGCCGTACTCTCCCTCACTCAATTTGTCGGCCAAGGCCGACAGGTCGTGGGTAGGCAGCGGCATGCCGGTGATGTCACGCGCATGGGGGGGCACCAGATCGCCCCAGGTCAGTTCTTCGACAGCCAGCGCCGGTAGCGCATATAACGCCATCAGCGCCGCGCCGAGCACAGCGGCATAAGTACGCATGCAATACCTCATCAGGTTCGAATCGACAGGCCGTCGACCAGCGACTGGCGATAGGCGCGCCAGGCGGGCACGCTGCCCATCAGGATGCTGGCCAACAGAATAGCGCCCAACAGCGTCCATTCATACAACCCGGGAGGGGTGATGGCGATAAACACACCGTAGTGCGACAGTATCAGCGGCTGCCCTATCCATAAGCCCAGATACAGCATGCCCAGCCCGAGCAGAATGCCGGCCAGTGCCAGGCTGGCGGCTTCCAGCAATAACAGCGCAAAGACATGGCGTGGCCGTGCGCCGACCGAGCGCAGGATAGCCATTTCCCGGCGGCGTTCGTTCAGGCTGCTGAGGATCGCGGTCAACATGCCCACCAGCCCGGTCAGTACAACAAAGATCGAGACGATGAACAGGGCTTTTTCCGCCATCCCCAGCAAGCTCCAGAGTTCCTGCAACGCGACGCCGGGTAACACCGCCTGCAGGGGTTCGCGGTTGTACTGATTTACGTCGCGCTGCACGGCAAAGGTGCTGATGCGGTTATTCAGGCCGAGCAAGATGGCGGTGATGGCTTTGGGTGTCAGGTCCCGTTCGCGCGCCTGTTCGGCGCTGACGGCCGCCGAGCCACGGGCCGGCATGCCCTGTTGCCAGTCCACGTGCAGCGCCTGCATGCCTTCCAGGCTGATATGAATGGTGCGGTCGACCGGCGTTCCGGTGCGGGCCAGAATTCCGCTGACCTGGAACGGTTTGTCGCCGTGGTCAACAAAGCTCACGGCGCCGGTGCCGTGCGCCAGGACCAGCTCGGAGCCCATCTGGTAACCGAGCTCGCGGGCGATATCGGCGCCAAGGACGGCATCGTAGAGATCGTTGAACGGTGCGCCGGCGGAGAAGGTCAGCGCCTGGTCTCGGCCATGCCGGTAGTGATCGAAATAACCCTGGCTGGTGCCCATGACCTTGAAGCCGCGGTGTGAGTCGCCCAGCGAAATCGGGATGGCCCAGTCCACCCGTGGGTGGGCAGCAAAATGCTCGAAGCTGTCCCAGCGCACGTTGTTCGTCGCATTACCGATGCGAAAGACCGAATACAGCAATAACTGCACTGAGCCGGAGCGGGCACCCACGATCAGGTCGGTACCGGATATGGTGCTGGCAAAACTGCTGCGCGCCTCGGTGCGGACTTTTTCCACGGCGAGCAGCAGGGTGACGCTCAAGCCAATGGCGATAACGGTCAGCAGCGCGGAAAAGCGCCGGTTGCCCAGGCTCTTGATAGCCAAACGCAATAGATACATCAGAGCACCCCCGGTGGCGGAGCAGACAGGTTGATATCCTGCAGGGAGAGCGCGCGGTCAAACAGCGGCTGCAATGATGCATCGTGGCTGACAAACAGCAGGCTGCTGCCGGCCGCGGCGCACTCGGCAAACAGCAGCTGCAAAAAGGCTTCACGGCTGTCGGCGTCCAGGGCTGAGGTGGGCTCGTCGGCAATCACCAGCTCGGGACTGCCAATCAGCGCGCGGGCGGCGGCGACCCGCTGCTGCTGGCCGATGGAGAGTTCGTTGGCCGGGCGATCGAGCAAGGCGTTATCCGACAGGCCCAGGCTGTGCAACAAGTGCAGCGCCGCGGCGTGCAGGCTGGCATGCCGCTGCAGTGCGCGTTCGCGGCGCACGCGGGAGAAATGGCAGGGCAGGGTGACGTTCTCCACTACCGACAGATACGGCAGCAAGTTGAACATCTGGAAGATGTACCCGGTGTGATCGGCGCGAAATCGATCTCGGCGGGCAGCAGACATGTCCGCCATGTTGTTGCCGAGCAGGGTGATGCGCCCACTGGCGGGCAGATAGACGCCGCCCAGCAGGCCAAGCAGGGTGGTTTTGCCGCTGCCGGAGGGGCCCTTGAGGAACACCCGTTCACCTGACTGCAGCTGAAAGCGCGGAATGTTCAAGAGCGTGGGCTGCCCGGGCCAGGCGTAGGTCACACTGTCCAGGTCGATGATGACGGGATTCATGGTTTCAACTGAGCTCACGGAGGAACGGCAAGCCTATCAGCGATAGGCTGGTACGCCTAGCCGCTGCCGGGCAGGCGCGTTGGGCAGGGCGCTCAGAAGCGGATCAGGTTCTGCGTTGCGGTCAACTCGCCACCCTGTTGGCCCTTGGGGCCGATCGCCTGCAGCAGCAAGCGTTCGGTGCCCGGGAAAGCGCTGAACAGGGCAACCTGAATCTGATCGAGCTGGGCTGCTTGCGTGCAGGTGAACTGGAACTGCGCCTGAATATCCGCGTGGCCCTCGGCCGCCTGGTCTTTTTCGTCGTGATCGTGAGCATGGTCATGCCGGTCCGCCACGGCGTCGAACAGTGCGCTGCTGAGCTCTACGCCTGTCAGGCTGCAAGCGGCGGCAGCCGGGAACAGGAACAGCGTGTCGGCCTCAGTCAACTGCGCGCGCAAGGCCTTGACCTTGGCTTTGTCGGCGTCGCTGGTCGGCAGGTACTCGAAGCCCAGCAGGTTGTCCGCAGGCGAGTCCAGTTCAATGCTCACGTCGTTGCCATCGACCACCAGGTTCAATGAGCCGACGCCATGCTCATGGGCGGACAGACTCTCGTGGCCGTGATCATGCTCGTCATGGCCATGGTCGTCATGGTCGTGTGCCGCGCTGGCAAAGGACATGGCGGCCAGCAGGCTGCCGAGGATAAACGGGGTAGGGCGCATGGTCGGCCTCGCAAAGGATGCAAAAGGGATAAGGTAAGCAATAAAGGAACGTTATCTTATTACGTTTGCGTGGGCAAGACCTATTGCATGGCCGGCGTGTGGCCGGCCATGCAGCGCCGCTGTCAGTACATTGCCTGGTATAGCTTGCGGCGGTACTGGATGGTTAGCGGGTGCTCACTGCCCAGCATATCGAAGACCTCCAGCAGTGTGCGCTGCGCAGCGCCGTCGGCATGGCCACGGTCGTGCTGGAACAGGCTGAGCAAGTGCGCCAGGCCGAGTTCATGCTGCTGATGGGCGAGTTTGAGGATGGCCAGCTGCAACGTCGCTTGACTGTCCTGGGGGCTGTTGTTCAGCTGCTCAAGCAACTGGGCTTCTGGCGGACAACGCTGAGCCTGGCGCAGCCAGCCGAGTTCGGCGCGCAGGCTCTTCAGCGCGGCTTTGTGCTCGTCGCTCTCGGTTATCTCGGCCAAGGCCTGGTCCGCTTCGTCCAACTGCTGGTTGTGTCCCAGTGCGCGCGCCAGCAGCAAGCGCAGCTTGTCGCTGGGCTCGCTGGCCAAGGCCTGTTGCAGCAATACGATGGCCTGCTGGGGATGGCCACTGAGCAACAGGGCATTGGCCTGGTCATGGACATCGGCGCCGGCCTCTTCGGTCTCCGGCGGCTGGCTGAGATGCGGCTCAAGCAGGGCGCGGATGGCGCTCTCTGGCTGCATGCCGGCAAAGCCGTCGACGGGTTGGCCATCCTTGAACAGCACCACGGTCGGCAGGCTGCGGATGCCAAAGCGTTCGCTGAGGCCGGCCTGTTCATCGCAGTTGACCTTGGCCAGCA
>JAWOGT010000102.1:0-16197 GCA_046496585.1 Halopseudomonas sp. | reverse complement strand
CCCTGCTGCCCTTGCCGGCCGAGGCCTCGATTTGGCAGGATCTCTGGCAGCGACCCGATCAGCAGGCGATGCAGCAGCTGCAGCGTGAGCAACCCGAAGCGGCGGCGCAGCTATTCGAGAATCTGCAATGGCGCGCCTGGGCGCAGTATCAGGCGGGCGAATACGCGGCGGCAGCGCAGACCTATGCAGCGCTCTTGCACGCCGAGCCGGACGATCCGGAGCATCACTTCAACCACGGTACCGCACTGGCAATGGCCGGTGAGTATCAGTCAGCGCTGGAAGCCTATGAGCAAACGCTGACCAGAGCCCCTGAGCATCAACCGGCCAGGCACAATCGCGACCGCATAGAAGCCGTGCTGAAGGAGCTTGCCAGACAGCAGGAACAAGCCGATGAACCAGCCCAGGCCGACCCTGGCGCCAGCCAACTCGGCCCTGATCCCGCGATAGACAGCAGTAGTACTAACACGCCCTCCCCGCCACAGACCGACCACCCGGCTGCCAGCACAACTGAGCCCGAGACCGGAACCGAACAGCGCAGCGGCGCCACCACCAGCGACGCCGCCGCCGAGGGCGGGGCTTCTGATGGCGCAGATACTGTTTCGCCAGATGAGGGTGCAAGAAAGGATAGTGCGGGAGAAGATAACGCCAAGGAAGAGGCTTCCGAGAATGATAGCGCCGACGCTAACACCAGTGACGCCACAGTCACGCCGCCCTCCGGCGAACCAGCTGACCGTTCCGCTGCGGCTGAGAGCAGCGCCGGGGCCCGCAACAATGAACAGCAAGCGGCGCTGCAGCAATGGCTGCAGGACATTCCCGATGATCCCGCAGAACTGCTAAAACGCAAATTTCTCTATCAGCGCCTGCAGCAACTGGAAGAGCTATCCCAATGATGCGACGTCTTTTGTTCTGTTTATGCCTGCTGCTCAGCAGCCCGGCCCTGGCCCTGGTCGAAGCCAGCGTGGACCGGACCCGCCTGGTCGAGGGCGAAACCCTGGAGTTGACCCTGGAAAGTGGCGCAGCCAACCGTTTCAGCAATCCCGAACTGACGGTGCTGGAAGAACATTTCGATATTCGGGTTACCCGTCAGTTGAGTCTGGTCAGCCAACTCAACGGCCGCAGCCAGCCGGTCACCCGCTGGGTCATCACCCTGGCGCCCAAGCGCACCGGCTATGTGGTGATCCCCCCCATAGAACTGGAGGACGCACGGTCCGAACCCATCAGTCTGCATGTACTGTCTGCCGCAGAGGCGGCCCGCGATAACAAGGTGCAGATGGCCCCGGTGTTTATTGATACGGAAATGGACACCGAGACGCCTTACGTGCAGGCGCAGGTGCTGATGACACTGCGCATTTACCACTCGCTGTCGCTGTATGACGACTCCAACCTGACCGGTCTTGAAATCCCCGACACCCGGGTTGAAAGCCTTGGTGCCCCGCGCCAGTATGAACGCGTGATCAATGGCGTCCGGCATGGCGTGATTGAAATCCGTTATGCGCTGTTCCCGCAGCGCAGCGGCGCACTGGAGATCCCCTCGCAGCTGTTCAGCGCGACCACTTTGCAACCGCGTGATGCGTCGCCACCCTTGTCGGCCCGTGCTGGCCGGCTGGTGCAGGTGCGCTCGCCGAGTATTCGCCTGGAGGTCCAGCCAATCCCAGCGAGTTACCCGGCTGACGCGCCCTGGCTACCGGCCAGGGCGGTGACACTGGCGCAAGTCTGGCAACCCGACCCACAGCTGGACCTGCTCAGCGGCGAATCCCTGACCCGCTCGCTGAGCATAGAAGCTGACGGCCTGAGTGCCATGCAGTTGCCGGCGCTCGGCAGTCTCGATGGCATGCAGATAGAGGGGCTGCGGCAGTACGCCGACCAGCCAAAGTTGGACAATATCATTACTGACAGTGGCGTGCGCGGTGTGCGCCAGGACAGCGCGGCACTGCTGGTGCAGCAAGCCGGGGAATTCCTGATACCGGCGCAGACACTCTACTGGTGGGATACCCAGGCCGACACACTGCAGCAGATCGAGCTGAAGGCGGTGACGCTGAACGTGGTCAGCAGCGAGCGCTTTATCGCCGCGGCTGCTGCCGCCGAACCCGCGACAAGCAACGATCTCGGCGCCCTGGATCAGCCCTTGCTCTGGCCCTGGCAACTGGCCAGCGCACTGCTGGTCATGGCACTGAGCGCCTGCCTGGTGTTGCTCTATCGCAGCCGACAGCGCCTGGCCATGCTCGACCAACCGCATCCTGACGAAGCGATTTTTGATGCCGTGGTGCAGGGCAACCCCCTGGCCGATTTGCAAACCGCATGCCGAGCCAACCAGCCGGCTGAAGCGCGCAAGGCCCTGGAGAGTTGGGCCAGGCAACAGCAGGATGCCGAGGGCTTGATCGGCATCACCCAGCGTCATCCTGAACTGGCCGATGCACTGGACGATCTCAACGCCAGCCTGTTCGGCCAGACGGAAAGCCACTGGCGCGGCAAACCCCTGTGGCGCGCCGTGCGTATGGTCGTGCAGAGCCAGAAACGCCAACCTCCTGACCAGGGCACCACGCTGGATTCGCTCTATCCACACGTCTAGCGCCTGACCAGACAGCTCCAGGCCGGATTGTATTTGGACAGGCTCCCCTGCCGCGCAGCGTGCACCCGGGCTGGCCATCGATATGGCAGCTCTGCGCATCCTGTTCGTCAGGCCAGCGCCGTGCCTAGGGTTTGGTCTGGATTGGCAGTTACCCGAGATACCCTTGCCGTTCAGCTACCGCTGCCCCTTGTCGGAGCATGGAGGGCTCGCCCTGTCACGTGGCTGCGCCCCGCCCGGCGCAGCACAAAAAAGCCGCCCCTGGGGGCGGCTTCGACACAGCGTTGGTGGACTTAGTCGCGCAGTTTCTCTGGGCGAATCAGGAAGCGTGCCAGGGCAGGCAGCAACCACAGCGCACCGAACATGTTCCAGAGGAACATGAAGGTCAGCAGAATACCCATGTCAGCCTGGAACTTGATCGCCGAGAATATCCAGGTGGCAACACCGATAGCCAGGGTGAAGCCAGTGAAGGTCACCGCCTTACCGGTGGTTTTCAATGTTTCATAGTAGGCTTCCTGCAACGGCAGACCCTGGCGCAGATAAGTTTCCAGGCGACTGTAGATATAGATCCCGTAGTCGACCCCGATACCCACACCCAGTGCAATCACTGGCAAGGTAGCCACCTTCACGCCAATCCCCAGGAAAGCCATCAGCGCATTGGCCAGGACCGAAGTCAGCGCCAGCGGGATGATGATACACATCACCGCACGGATGGAGCGGAAGGTGATCAGGCACATGAGGATCACTACGGCATACACCGTCAGCAGCATCTTGGTTTGCGACGCTTCGATCACCACGTTGGTCGCCGCTTCAATACCCGCGTTGCCTGCAGCCAGCTTGAACTCCAGCTGGTCGGTATTGTATTCGGCAGCGAACTCTTCAACCGCGTCAGTCGCCCGGGTCAAGGTGTCGGCCTTGTGGTCTTCAAGGAACAGCATGACCGGCGCCAGGGAACACTCGGCGTTGAACATGCCGGTGGGCGCCCGGCTGATCGCGTTATTCAGGTTGTCCTGGTTACGCGACAGCGTCTGCCATCTGAGGTTGCCCTCGTTGTTACCCATGATCACCTGTTTGGCCACCGTCACCATGGAGACCGCAGACTGCACGCCTGGCAGGTTCTGCATGCGCCATTCCAGCTGATCAATGGCTTCCATGGTTTCGTAGGACGAACACATTTCAGGCGGTGTACTGACCATCACTACCAACACATCGGAACTGGTCGAGTAGTTGCTGATGATGAAGTCATTATCCAAGTTGTAGCGCGAGTCCGGACGCAGTTCCGGGGCACCCGGATCAAGGTCACCGATCTCGACATTCTTGCCGTGATAGATACCAAAGCCGAAAGCGATCACTGCCAGCACGATCGAGAAAGGCGCAACCTTGGGATGGGCAAACTTGGCCACCGTCAGCCACAGCTTCTGCGGCCGCGAGGCCATCTCGCGATTGCGCTCGACCGCGCGCTTGCTGATACCGATGTAAGACATCAGGATCGGCAGCAGGATCAGGTTGGTGAGAATGATCACACCGACACCCACCGACGCGGCAATACCCAGCTCACGGATCACTTCGATCTCGATCAGCAGCAGGGTCAGGAAACCCACCGCATCGGAAATCAAGGCCACAATGCCAGGGATGTACAAGGAGCGGAAGGCCCGACGGGCCGCCGTATTGGCGTCATCGGCCTGGGTATATTCGATGGCCATGCCATTGATAATCTGTACCCCGTGGGAGATACCGATAGCAAACACCAGAAACGGAACCAGAATCGAGTAGGGATCCAGACCAAAGCCCATACTGCGCAGCAAGCCCAACTGCCAGATCACCGCGATCACCGAACACACCAGCGTGGTCAGCGAGCTTTTCAGACAGCGAGTAAAGATCATCAGCAGCACAAAGGTAATAATCAGCGCGCCAGCAAAGAACATCACCACCAGCATGATGCCTTCGATCAGGTCGCCGACTTTCTTCGCGAAACCGACGATATGAATGCTGATATTCGGATTTTCACCCTGAAACTCGGAGCGGATCTTCTCTTCCAGCTGCCGGGAAAAATCCCCGTAATCCAGGCGCAACAGTTCGCCCTGATCTTCCGGATTGGGATAGTACTCCTGCAGCGGCACTTCAATAATCGTCGACTTGAAGTTGTTGGCGACCAGGCGGCCGATCTCACCGGACTTGAGTACGTTCTCACGCAACTCCTCCAGATCATCTTCGCTCAGGTAGGCCGGGCGATTGGCTACCGGACCACCATCAAAGCCGTATTCGGTTACTTCAGTCCAACGTACGTTGGGCGTCCACAGCGAACGGAGGTTGGAGCGATCCACACCGGGCAGGAAAAACACCTCGTCATTCACACGCTTGAGGGTTTCCATATACTCGGTCGAGAAGATGTCACCATCCTCGATAGCGACGGCGATACGAATCGAATTACCCAGATTGGCCATATCGCTCTGGTGTTCGAGCATATTGACGATATAGGGATGCTTCAGAGGGATCATCTTCTCGAAGCTGGTATCGGGCTTTACTTGCGCCGCCTGATAGCCCAGCAACGCCGTTATCACGGCGAAGATAAGCAGGACGATCATGCGATTGTTGAACATCAACCGCTCGATTAAGGGTGCGGCTTGCTGATGATGCTTGGACATCCAGTTTCTCCTGGAATTTATTTATTCTGGATACAGCCGCTCAGCGAGCGACTGCGAGACCCTTCTCACCCGCCTTGACCGCGCCGCGCTGGCCGATCAGCAACACACTGCCATCCTCCAGCACAGTGCCGGAAGAAAGGGCAACACGATCAGACCGAACCGCCACATTGAAGGTGCGGCCACGGTCATCGCTGGTCAGCACCACGCCGCCGATACCAACCACCACCATGTGGCCGTCTTCAGACAAGCTGCCGCTGGACAGGGTTGATTCCAGAGGACCGTTATTCGGTGTATCCAGGCTGACCTGCTCCCAGCTATCACCAAAGTCTTCCGAACGGAACATGTTGCCACGCAAGCCCCAGGCCAGTACTACATTGGGCTCACCGGTGCCCGAGGCGCCAAAGAACGAACCGTCATAGGGCAATTCGGTCAGGGTTTCCCAGCTATCACCGTAATCAGCAGAGCGGTACATGGTGCCCAGCTCACCGACCATGAACAGGCCCGTGTCGGCAATCTCGGTGATCGCGTTGTAGTGGAAACCATCTTCGTTATCGATGTCGAAGGTCAGATCTTCCCAGCTGGCGCCACCGTCGTCGGTGCGCAGGAACAGGCCGTAGGCGCCCACCGCGAAACCGGTATTGGCGTCACGGAACCAGACATCCATCAGCGGACGCTCAAGCAGACCGCCATCCTGATCTGCACGGGACTCTTCCAGTGCCGGATCCCGGTATTGTGAAACCCAGGTCTCGCCGGCGTCAGCGGTGTGCAGAATCAGCGAGTCGTGGCCCACCGCCCAGCCGTGTTGCGCGTCGGCGAAATATACCGCCGTCAGCAGTTGGCGGGTGGGAACCGGCGCCTGAATCCAGCTCAGGCCCTGATCATCCGAGTAGACAATGTGCCCACGGCTGCCGACAGCAACCAGTCGATCACCGGCCTTGGCGACATCCAGCAACAGCACTTCACTGGCTTTCAAGGACATGACTGCAGGTTTCGCGTCGCCGGCGATGCTGTCCTGGGCTAACGCGCTAGCAGCAGGAACACAGGTCAAGGCAGCGGATAGGCCCAGCGCAGTCAGGATCTGACGAGACAAAGATTGTTTGCGACTGTTGCCCGCTGGTTTGTGTTCATTACCGGCTTGGCAAAGCAGTAAAGCGCGCCGCTCGATGGGCTTACGCATACACCATTCCCCCTTATTCTTATAGGTACCTGTGTTTTGATACAGGTATGGCAACCGCCAATAGCGGCTGTTCAATAGTAACGGCCTTTGACAGAGGCTGCCAACCGGCCACGGTTATCTTTTGTTAATCACCACAATGATATAGGACAGGCTGGCTGGACCTCGGCTGAGCGCCTGACCGGCTTGTCCGGGCGGTCATTTGGTTGAACCAGATGACCGCCCTTGGCTTATCAATGACTCAGTTTGCTCGGCGGCTTGGTCACCATCTTCGCCGGATTGATCAGGAACCGGGCCAAGGCAGGCAATAGCAACAGCGCGCCAATCATGTTGACCAGGAACATAAAGGTCAGCATCAGACCCATGTCGGCCTGGAACTTGATCGCCGAGAACACCCAGGTGGCCACACCGATAGCCAGACACAGACCGGTGAACAGCACCGCTTTACCGGTCGAGCGCAGTGTTTCGTAGTAGGCTTCCTGCAATGGCAGACCGGCGCGCAGGAAGGTTTCCAGGCGGCTATAGACATAGATGCCGTAATCCACACCCACGCCCACGCCCAGTGCAATCACCGGCAGCGTTGCCACCTTCATGCCGATCCCCAGATACGCCATCAGCGCATTACCGAGCACCGAGGTCAGTACCAGCGGCAACACCACACAGATAGTCGCGGCCAGCGAGCGGAAGGTGAAGTAGCACATCACCCCGACCCAGATATACACCATGACCAGGATCAACAGCTCGGAGCTGGCAATCTCGTCGTTGGTCGCAGCTTCAATGCCGGCATTGCCCGCCGCCAGCAAGAACTTCATATCCTCGGTATTGTACTCGGCGGCAAAGGCCTCAACGGCAGCCGTCGCGGTGTTCAGCGTCTCTGCCTTGTGGTCGTTGAGGAATACCATCACCGGCGCCAGGGAACAGGTATTGTTGAACATGCCCTCCGGGGCGCGGCTCACCGCGCTATTCAGGTTGTCCTGGTTACGCGACAGGCCCTGCCATTTCAGATTGCCTTCGTTGTTACCCATCAGCACCTGTTTGGCCACCGTGACCAGGGATACCGCCGACTGCACGCCCTTGACGTTAGCCATATGCCATTCGAGCTGATCGATGGCCGCCATGGTGTCGTAGGCGGAGCACATTTCCGGAGCCGTTTCGACCATCACCACCAACACATCCGAGCTGGTCGAATAGTTGGAAATGATAAAGTCATTATCCAGGTTGTAGCGCGAATCCGGACGCAGTTCCGGTGCACCCGGATCCAGGTCGCCCACCTGCAGGTTGGCTTTCTGGTAGAAGAACGCGCCGGTACCGCCGACCACCGCAATGAGTACCAGAAAAGGCGCCAGCTTGGGATGCGCGGTATACGACAGCGCGCGCCAGAAAGGATGCTCGCGCACCGCATCCCGCTTGCTGCGCTCGACGGCCTTTTTGCTGATCCCCAGATACGAGATGGTCACCGGCAACATGATCAGGTTGGTAAACACGATCACCGCCACACCCACCGACGCGCCAATCGCCAGCTCGTGAATTACGCCAATATCGATGACCAGCAGAGTGATAAAGCCCACGGCGTCAGCCAGAATCGCGATCATGCCGGGCAGGAACAGTTGACGGAAGGTGCGCCGCGCCGCAATCAGGGCGTTATCGGCCTCACCGGACTGCAGTGCAATACCATTGATCTTCTGCACACCATGGGAAATACCAATGGCGAAAATCAGGAACGGCACCAGCATGGAGTAGGGATCCAGACCGAAACCGATCAGATTGATCAGACCCAACTGCCAGACCACCGCAATCAGCGTGGTCATCAGCACCGACAGCGTGCTGCGGATGCACCAGGTAAACCAGTACAGCAGCACCAGGGTAATCAACAAGGCGATACCGAAGAACGCCACCACGGCGCCCAGGCCTTCGATCAGGTCACCGACCTTTTTCGCAAAGCCGACGATATGGATTTCGATATTGGGGTTTTCGTTCTGGAACTGATCGCGGATCTTCTCTTCCAGCAGCAGGGAAAAATCGCCGTAATCCAGGCGGATCAATTCGGACTGGTTGTCCGGATTGGGATAGAACTCCTGCAGCGGGACTTCAATGATGCTGGATTTGAAGTTGTTCGCCACCAACCGGCCAATCTCGCCGGACTTGAGCACATTGACGCGCAGGTCTTCGAGCTGGTCCTGCTCGAGGTAGGCCGGATGGTTCGCCACCGGGCCGCCATCAAAGCCGTACTCGGTGACTTCGGTCCAGCGCACGTTGGGCGTCCACAGCGAGCGCAAGCCGGAGCGGTTCACGCCCGGCAGGAAGAACACCTCATCGTTCACCCGTTTCAGCGTTTCCATGTATTCGCTGGAGAAGATATCCCCGTCCTTGATGGACACGGCGATCCGAATCGAGTTACCCAGGCCAGCCAGATCATCCTGGTGTTTAACCATGTTGACGATATACGGATGTTCCAGCGGGATCATCTTGGCAAAGCTGGTATCCGGACGGATCTGCGAGGCCTGGTAACCGAGAAAAAGGGTGATCACGACAAAGATCGCCACCACCATCAAGCGGTTGTTGAACACCATCCGTTCCATAAAGGTTTCGGCTTCATGAATATTATTCGACATCCCGATTCTCCCGGCCTAGCAGCCATCGTGCATTTATTATTGGGTTTGGCGCTGAATTGCGGCTGCCCGTGAGAGACGAACAGAACACGCGGACAGGCGTCATGCCTGCGCCGCTAACCGGGGGTTCGAGCAGGCGCAGATTGGTCCTCAGGAGCCGAGGGCGACCTGACGACGGATGCGAAAAAGCAGAAGAAGCAGAAAAAGACGCGGTGAAAAAGGCGCTGACAGCCGGCAAAACCGGGCCGACACAGTGACCTGATGAAGCATGCCAGACAGATGGCTTCCCCATACATCAACCTCTATTATTGTTATTCGGCGCCGTGCTCGCACGACGGATCGGCTGATATTACAGACGTTGGTCTTATTGCACTAACAGTTCATGGTTATCTTTTGTGAAGGGCGACTGTGCTGCTCCCCCGCTCCGCAGCACCGCAATACGGCAGAGCGGGGGACGGCACTTACGCCAACGACTTACTGACCACCTCATAGACATCGGGCGACAGAGCCTCTACCGCCATGATGCGCTGCAATTGCGCCTTCATCTGTTCTTGACGGGCCGCATCATACTTGCGCCAGCGGGTCAGCGGCGTCAGCAGGCGCGCAGCAATCTGCGGGTTGAGCGGATCCAGCTGCACGATACGATCCGCCAGGAAAGCATAACCAGAGCCATCGGCGGCGTGGAAATTGAGCAGATTCTGATTGGCGAAGGCGCCGATCAGGGCGCGGATCTTGTTCGGATTGCGCAGACTGAAGGCCGGGTGCTGCATTAATGCCTGCACGCGCTGCAGAGCCCCCGGCTGACTGGCTGCCGCCTGAATGCTGAACCACTGATCCATGACCAGGGGATAACGCTGCCAGCGTTCGGCAAAATCGCTCAGCGCGGCAAGCTTCTGCTGCTCATGCGGGGAGTTGACCAGCGCCACCAACGCCGCCTGGCGGTCGGTCATGTTATTCGCCTCGACAAACTGCCGGACGCAGACATCCAGCGCCTTGCCCGACGGGCTGAGCATCAGATAGCCGAGCAGGGTATTTTTCAGACTACGCCGCGCCATGGCTGCGGCCGCCGGGCTGTAGGCCACCTGATCATCCAGCGCCTGATACAGCGGCCACATCTCGGTTTCCAGAGCTGACGCCAGTTCCTGACGCACCCAGTCGCGCACGTAATGAATGGCCTCTATATCAGCCACCTCCGCCAACTCGACCAGATACGCCTCGGACGGCAGGCGCAACATCTCCGCTACCATCGCCGGATCCAGCGTACTGTCAGCCAGCAATGTGCGATACACATCCAGCAGGCGCTGATCGAGCATCAACGGCCGGCCGGTCTGATGAATAGCCACCAGTCCCTGGAGAATTTCCACCGCCAGTGCCTGGCCGGCCTCCCAGCGGTTGAAACCATCGGGATCATGCTTGGCCAGAAAAACCCGGTCATCACGGCTGTAGGGATAGCTCATCTTCACCGGCGCGGAAAAGCCGCGCAGCAAGGACGGCAGTGGCTCTTCGGTAATCCCGCTAAAGGTGAAGAGCTGCTCGCTCTCGGTCACCGCGAGGACCCGCTCGGTGCCCTGCGCCTGGCTTTCACCTTGCAGTTGCAGTGGCATCTCCGCACCCTGGGCATCCAGCAGCGCCATGCGCACGGGTATGACCTGCGGCTTCTTCTCGTGTTGCCCGGGTGTCGGCGGGCAGCTCTGGCGGAACAGCAGGCTGAAGGTCGCTGCTGCGGCATCATAACGCCCTTCCACGGCCAGGCGCGGGGTGCCGGCCTGGCTGTACCAGCGTTTGAACTGGGTGAAATCGGCGCCATTGGCATCTTCCAGGGCCTTGACGAAATCATCACAGGTCACCGCCTGGCCATCATGCCGCTCGAAATACAGATCCGTCCCCTGGCGAAAGCCCTCGGCCCCCAACAGGCTGTGCAGCATGCGCACCACCTCGGCGCCCTTCTCATACACGGTCAGGGTGTAGAAGTTGGTGATTTCGATAAACGAATCCGGGCGTACCGGGTGGGCCATGGGGCCGGCGTCTTCGGCAAACTGGTTGGCGCGCAGGGAGGTCACCCCTTCGATACGATTGACCGTTTCCGAGTTCATGTCGGAAGAGAACTGCGTGTCGCGAAAGACCGTGAAGCCTTCCTTGAGTGACAGCTGGAACCAGTCGCGGCAGGTGACCCGGTTACCCGACCAGTTATGGAAATACTCATGCGCCACCACCCCTTCGACCCGCTGAAAGGCCAGATCGGTGGCGGTGTCGGCATGCGCCAGTACGCAACTGGAGTTGAATATGTTCAAGCCCTTGTTTTCCATGGCGCCCATATTGAAATCGTTGACCGCGACGATCATGAAGATATCCAGATCGTATTCGCGGCCATAGACCTCTTCGTCCCAGCGCATGGCGCGTTTCAGACTGTCCATGGCGTGGGCGCACTGCTCGCGATTTTCCGGCTCGACATAGATGCGCAGATCGATGTCGCGGCCGCTCATGGTCGTGAAGCTGTCCTGAATCAGGCACAGATCACCGGCCACCAGGGCAAACAGATAGGCCGGCTTGGGAAAGGGGTCTTCCCAGGTGACCCAGTGGCGACCCCCTTCATGCTCCCCGGAGGCGACCGGATTACCATTGGACAGCAGCACCGGATAGTCATCCCGTGCGGCGATCACCGTGGTGGTAAAGCGGCTCATCACGTCGGGACGGTCCAGATAATAGGTGATCTTGCGAAAGCCCTCGGCCTCGCACTGGGTGCAGAACATCGCACCGGACTGATACAAGCCTTCCAGCGCGGTATTGTCCCGCGGTTTGATCCGCGTGGTAATCGCCAGATCAAAGGCGGCTGCCGTGGGTTGCAGGCGCAGCGTCGTTGCGTCGAGCTGATAATCACTGCTCGCCAGCGGCTGATCGTCGATGGCGACTGCGAGTAATTCGAGATGCTGGCCATCGAGCACCAGCGGCGGCAGATGCTCGCCGTGCTTGTGTGCATTCAGCTGCACGCTCAGGTGGCTATACACCAGCGCGTGATCATCGTGCAGATCAAAGGTCAGCTGCGTCTCGCTGATCCAGTAATCAGGTTGCTCATAGTCCTTGAGGTAGATGGTTTTCGGTTGTTCGGTACGCATGGCGTGCTCCTCAGG
This sequence comes from Halopseudomonas sp., assembly GCA_046496585.1. GTDB lineage: Bacteria > Pseudomonadota > Gammaproteobacteria > Pseudomonadales > Pseudomonadaceae > Halopseudomonas. The sequence goes on along the minus strand of JAWOGT010000102.1, from coordinate 4,075 downwards.
ACACACTGACAGACAGTGTATAGGCAGTGTATTTACGAATATTGATAACGCCGGTATCGAGTATCAGATACTGGCCCTTGATACCCAGCAGGGTACCCTCGAGGACCGGATCCTTGTCCAGGTTGGCTGATTGCGGTTTGGCGCTGTATTGCAGCACCGGATAGCGGATTTCGGTCACCTCGGCATCCACTGGCTGAATGGCCTGCAAACCGTACTCTTGCTGCAGTGCCATAACACCCTGGGCGGCGCCCTCCAGCAGTCGGTCGCGCGCCGCCAGCATGTCCACCGGCTCGGGTTCACCCTTGAGCAGCGCGCGCCAGTTGGTCTTGTCGCCCACCTGCTGACGCAGCAGGTCTTCCACCAGCCCGGACTGCAGCCGCGTGGCAACGCGCATGATCGGCACCGCCTGGCTCGCGCCCTGATCGATCCAGCGGGTCGGCACCTGACTGGCACGGGTGATGCCGACCTTGAGACCTGACGAGTTGGCCAGATAGACAATATGATCGGTCATGCAGAACTGCTCGCCCCAGGCCGGCTCGCGGCAGGTGCCCAGGTGATAGTGGCACCTTTCCGGGCTCATGATGCAGGTATCGCAGCAGGCCAGCTTGATCATGCACGGGTAGCAGTAGCCCTGACTGTAACTCTTTTTGGTGCGCCGCCCGCAATGACTGCAATGAATCAGGCCCAGCGATTCCAGACGCAGGGTCTTGCCCAGGCATTCGTTGAGCGGCAGCAGCGCATCACCAATCGGCAGTTGATAACTGACCGGTGCATCCAGCGCTGTTCTTAGCTTGCTGATACCCCCTTCACCGTGCAAATAAGCCATCAGTGCAGCGTATCCGAGCCGGTGGAAAACAGGATATTGGCTACCGTTTTGCTTTCGGACTTGCAGTTCTGCGGCCCCATATAGCCGGTCCGCTGATCTTCAGGCAGATGGTCCTGTTCCCAGGCGATCATCGCCTGCAGGCACAACTCCTTCTGCTCGCGAGTCAGCTTGCGGCCATCGGGCCACTTGCCGATCTCGACCGCCGTTTTCAGGCTGGCATACACCTCGGGGGTGATGTTGCGCAGCATTTCGGCAAAGCTGGTCATAATGCCTCCAGAAAATTCGCTATCATTAATTTTACCCTGTTCAATGCTGAGTCCCGCGCCGCGTGCGCTCTAGCGCTCCGGCCGCCAGGCCCGCGGCACAGCCGACCAGCAATCCGCTCACATGAGCCGTATTGGCGATGGCGCCGAAGCCCAGCAGTGTCACCAGTCCGGACAGACACAGCAGTAGCCAGACCAGCATCAATACCACGACGCCCTTGGGCAGGGCGAAATGCACGTTGGGCGCCAGCCACTGGTACAGCCAGCAATAACCCAACAAACCATAGAGCACGCCGGACAGACCGCCAAATAGCGCATGACCGCTGACCCACCACTGGGCGGTATTGGAGATCACCGCAAACAGCAGGGTCAGGCCCAACAACCACAACCCGCCCGAATGCATCTCGATGCGCCGGCCAAGCTCCCAGTACCAGAGTGCGTTGAACGCCAGATGCATCAAGCCAAAATGCAGGAAGATCGGCGCTACCAGCCGCCACCACTGACTCAGATCCATCTCGCTAGCGAAATAGCCAGCCGCATCGACCGGGACAAAGGTAAACAGTCCGATGGTTTCCGGGCGACTGCCCATGCCCGTCACCAGCGCCACCAGACCGGTCAGTGCCAGGATGATCAATGTGACCGGTATGCCCCGCCATACCAGCGGCGCACCGGCACCGGCGGCTGCCGCGGCTGGCCGGCCAGAGGGCGGATCGATAGGCGTTTCGGGAATCCCCTCGGCATAGAAGGCCTGCACAATCTGCGCGCTGGCTTCATCATGGGTCCAGACCACCTGTTTGCCGTCCTCTTCGCTAACACGGTGCACCACCCCGCGACTGCGCAGAAAGCGGGTAAAACGGCTCAAATCTTCATCAAGGGGACATTGCAGTGCACGGTACATGTTGACCTCAGGCCAGTCTGGGCACATCGACCCAGACAAAGTGATCGCGGTGCAGGCGCTGCTCGCCTGCCCAGCGATAGGCGACCAGTTTGCCATATTTCACCGCACTGTAATCCAGGCAGGCGAGATTCGGCCTGATCGGGTGCGGATTGCCCTGTTGCCAGTAGTGCCCGACAAACAGGATCGGTTGGTCCACATCATAGAGCAGCAGCTCGGCCTTTTGATCGGCGCTCAAGGGCCGGGCCGCCACATCATCGGGCAAGGCATCGGGCTGGAAGACGATATCGCCATAGGTCTGCGGCTGCTCTTCCCAGAATTTGGTGCGAAACGCCAGGCGCGTCAGTCCGTCCTTGCCGGTCATGGCCTGACCGTGCGGCAGACGCATATCGATGCCGCGCAGTAGGCGCTCGAGCACCTGTGAAGCGAAGCTCTCATGCTCCACCGCGGCCTCGAGAAACTCCCGGTCAATACAACCGTCGGCATACTGGGCGACGAAAGGTTTGATCAGTGCCTCGTCCCAGCAGGCATGCACCAGGCGGATATCACCCAGATCCAGCAATAGCGGCAGCGTGTAAAACCAGTCAAGAAAGTAGTCCCACTCATCCGGCCAGGCAGCAAACTGTTCAAGGGTATCGTGGATCTGCCACCGGTTGCGCTCGGTGTGTTCGCGGATATGCTGTCTGCCGCTACCCGCTGGCGCAGGTGTGCTCCAGGCCAGCGCATTGATCTCGTGGTTACCCATGATACAGCTGGCGGCACCCGCCTCGACCATGTCATGCACCAGATGCAGCGCCTCGCGAATCCGCGGACCACGGTCGATGATGTCACCCAGAAACAACGCCTTGCGCTGCGGATGCCGCCAGACACCGGCCTGCAGCGAATAGCCCATCTGCGCCAGCAACTGCGTCAGCGTATGCGCGCACCCGTGCACGTCGCCAATCACGTCATAACCGGTGAGCGCGCCCGAGATCATCATTTATCCGTCAAACGACTTGACCAGCCGAGCTTGCTACGGCAGATCGCATAGAAGTTGTGGTCCAGCGGATGCAGCAAGCGCAGCTTCTGTGGTTTCTTGCGGATGGTCAGGCTATCGCCCGGCGCACAGGCAATATGCACCTGCCCGTCGCAGCTGACCTGCGGGTAGATACCGTTCTGTTTGGAGATGATGATTTTCAGCTCACTGTTGGCATCGACCACAATCGGCCGACTCGACAAGGTATGCGGGAACATCGGCACCAGGACCATCGCATCCAGTTTCGGGTGCATGATCGGGCCGCCGGCAGACAGCGAATAGGCGGTCGAGCCGGTGGGGGTGGCGACGATCAGACCATCGGACTTCTGGCTGTAAACGAACTGGCCATCAATATACAGCTCGAATTCGATCATCCGCGCCGACTTACCCGGATGCAACACCACGTCATTCAGCGCCTCGCTGGTGCCCAGCTGCTCATCACCGCGGCGCACGAACACGTCCAGCAAAAACCGCTTCTCAACCGTATATTGCCCCGCCAGCACGGCCCCGATGCGGCTTTCCAGCTCGTCCGGCGAAATATCGGTGAGAAAACCCAGGCCGCCGCGGTTAACCCCCAGCACCGGTACGTTGTAGCGGCACAAGGCCCGCGCGGCACCGAGCAAACTGCCGTCACCGCCCACCACAATCACCAGGTCACAGATCTCGCCCATCATTTTCCGTGAACAGACCTGCAATTGATGGCCCGGCAACAGATCGGCCACCGCGTCTTCGAGGATCACGCTGTGGCCGTTATCCAGCAGAAACCGCTTGAGGCGTTTGAGGGTATCGACCACCTTCCCGCTGCCCAGACGCCCGATCAATCCGATATTACGGAACTGCTCCATACCACCTCACTCTTGCCGCCAATGGGACAGTGATCAACACTGCCGAGCATCAAGCCAATGTATTTGAATAGCGCGATTATCCGCAGCCAGAACGATACTGGCAAATGCCGGCAGGTAAAGAGGAATGTCAGAACGGGGAAAACCCGGCATGCCCGGGTTCACTCTGCGTCGCTAGGCGGACGACTCTGCAGCTTGGCCAGATCGCGTTTTAACGCGGCATTGAGTTTCTGT
>JAWOGT010000055.1:0-5846 GCA_046496585.1 Halopseudomonas sp. | reverse complement strand
AGTCCGGCGAACATTGCGCCTCTACCTCTAACCGCAATTTCGAAGGCCGGCAGGGTAACGGCGGGCGTACGCACCTGGTCAGCCCGGCTATGGCTGCAGCCGCCGCGATTGCCGGTCATTTCGTCGATGTTCGTGACATGCTTAATCAGGAGGTCAGCGCATGAAGCCTTTTACTCAACACAGCGGCCTGGTCGCGCCGCTGGACCGGGCCAATGTGGATACCGATCAGATCATTCCCAAGCAGTTTCTCAAGTCGATTCGCCGTAGTGGTTTTGGCCAGAACCTGTTCGACGAGTGGCGCTATCTGGATGAAGGCCTGCCGGATCAGGACGCGTCGCAGCGTCCGCTGAACCCGGATTTTGTTCTCAATCAGCCGCGTTACCAGGGCGCCAGTGTATTGCTGGCACGCAAGAATTTCGGCTGCGGTTCAAGCCGTGAACATGCGCCATGGGCTTTGGAAGAATACGGTTTCAGGGCTATCCTGGCGCCCAGTTACGCCGATATTTTCTATAACAACAGCTTTAAGAATGGCCTGTTACCCATTGTTTTAAGTGAAGAAGATATAGATGAGCTGTTTGTGCAGGCGGAGCAGAATCCGGGTTATCAGTTGACTGTTGATCTGCAGGCGCAGAGCGTCACCCGGCCCGACGGCAAGCAGTACCGCTTCGAGGTGGATGCCTTCCGCAAGCATTGTCTGCTCAACGGTCTGGACGATATTGGCCTGACGCTGGAAGACGCGGAGGCGATCCGTGCTTTTGAAGTTGCTCACAAGCAAGACAATCCCTGGTTGTTCGGCGCCATCAAGGGTGTCTGATGCAGCGCGCACTGGTTCTGATTTCAAGGAAAAGACAATGAGCATGAAGATTCTGGTTTTGCCCGGCGACGGGATCGGCCCCGAGATCATGGCCGAAGCGGTCAAGGTGCTGGCGCTGGCCAATGACAAGTTTGCTCTGGGCGCTGAGCTCAGCTACGACGATCTGGGCGGTGCTGCCTACGACCGCTACGGTAGCCCGCTGGCGGATGAAACCCTGGAGCGTGCGCGCCAGGCCGACGCCATTTTGCTCGGCGCCGTCGGCGGCCCCCAGTGGGATAACATCGATCCGGCACTGCGCCCGGAGCGCGGTCTGCTGAAGATCCGCTCGCAATTGGGCCTGTTCGGCAACCTGCGTCCGGCGATCCTTTATCCGCAACTGGCTGAGGCCTCTACCCTCAAGCCGGAAGTGGTCTCCGGGCTCGACATCCTGATTGTTCGTGAGCTGACCGGCGGCATCTACTTTGGCCAGCCGCGTGAGCGCAAGCTACTGGACTCTGGCGAGCGCTTCGCCTTCGATACCCTGCCGTACAGCGAATCCGAAGTGCGGCGGATCGCCAAGGTCGGCTTTGATTCGGCGCGGCTGCGCAGCAACAAACTCTGCTCGGTGGACAAGGCCAACGTGTTGGCCTCCAGCCAGCTGTGGCGTGAGGTGGTCGAGGAGGTGGGCAAGGAATATCCGGATGTCGAACTGTCGCACATGTATGTCGACAATGCCGCCATGCAACTGGTCCGCGCGCCCAAGCAGTTTGATGTAATAGTCACCGACAACCTGTTCGGCGACATTCTGTCCGACCAGGCGTCCATGCTCACCGGCTCGATCGGTATGTTGCCGTCGGCGTCGCTGGATGCCAACAACAAGGGCATGTATGAGCCTTGCCACGGCAGCGCGCCGGATATCGCCGGCCAAGGCATCGCCAATCCGTTGGCGACTATTCTGTCGGTAGCCATGATGCTGCGCTACAGTTTCAATCAGGTGGCCGCGGCGGATGCGATCGAGCGGGCGGTCAGTCTGGTGCTGGATCAGAAGCTGCGCACGGGCGACATCATGTCCGCGGGCTGTCAGTTGGTCGGAACGGCGCAGATGGGTGACGCCGTGGCCGCGGCCCTGAAAAACCTGTAAACTGTCCGGCTTTGCGTTGCGCTCGGCTGGTCCGGGCGTCACTGTCTTTGAACTTACCCCACGGGGGTTATGGTTATGAAACAAGTAGGTCTGGTTGGCTGGCGCGGCATGGTCGGTTCCGTACTGATGCAGCGCATGCGCGAAGAAAACGATTTTGCCGGTATCGAGCCGGTGTTCTTCACCACCTCGAATGTCGGTGGAGCGGGCCCGGATATCGGCAAGGATATTCCGCCGCTTAAAGACGCCTTTGATCTCGAATCGTTGAAGCCGCTGGACGTGATCATCACCTGCCAGGGCGGCGATTACACTCAGGCGGTCTATCCCAAGCTGCGGGCCGAAGGCTGGAACGGTTACTGGATCGATGCGGCCTCGACACTGCGCATGGAAGACGAAGCGCTGATCATTCTGGATCCGGTGAACCGCAGGAATATCGACCAGGCGCTGCGTGATGGGGTCAAGACCTACGTCGGCGGCAACTGCACGGTCAGCCTGATGCTGATGGGACTCGGCGGTTTGTTCGAGCAGGGTCTGGTGGAGTGGATGAGTGCCATGACCTACCAGGCCGCCAGTGGCGCCGGTGCACAGAACATGCGTGAGCTGATCAATCAGATGGGCACCATCAATGCCTCGGTCGCGGACAAGCTGGCTGATCCGGCCAGCGCGATTCTGGAAATTGATCGTCAGGTGGCCCAGACCCTGCGCTCTGCGGATTTTCCCGCCGAGCATTTCGGTGTGCCGCTGGCAGGCAGCCTGATCCCCTGGATCGACAAGCAATTGCCCAACGGCCAGAGCCGTGAAGAATGGAAGGCGCAGGCCGAGACCAACAAGATCATCGGCCGCAGTGGCCGGCCGATCCCGGTTGACGGTATTTGCGTGCGTATCGGCGCCATGCGTTGCCATAGTCAGGCGCTGACCATCAAATTGAACAAGGACGTGCCGCTGGCGGATATCGAGTCCATGCTGGCCGAGCACAATCCCTGGTCCAAGGTGGTGCCCAACACCAAGGAAGATACGCTGCGGGATCTGACTCCGACCGCTGTTACCGGCACGCTGAGTGTCCCGGTCGGGCGTCTGCGCAAGCTGAACATGGGCTCGCAGTATCTGTCCGCGTTCACTGTGGGCGACCAGCTGCTGTGGGGCGCCGCTGAACCGCTACGCCGCATGCTGCGGATTCTGCAGGACAGCTGACCCGCAGATCGGTATTTTTTCAGGGGCACCCTGGCACTCGCCTGGGTGCCCTTTGTTTTTTCAGTTGAGGAATGTGCATGAGCAAGACCTGTGATGTGGCGATAGTTGGTGTAACCGGCATGATTGGTGATGTGCTGATCAATGTACTGGAAGACCATGAATTCCCTATCGAAAGGCTCTTTCTGGTCGACGAGGAGGCCTCGGCCGGCGGCCGGTTGATGTACAAGGGCCAGAGTCTGCGCGTTGAGCCACTGGAACGCTTCGATTTCAGCAGCGTGCGCGTCGCGGTGTTCTTTTGCGCCGAGTCCGTTGCGGCCACCTGGGCGCCGCGTGCCGTCGAGGCGGGGTGCAGCGTTATCGATGGCAGCGGGCATTTTCGTGCGGACACCAGCCTGCCCTTGATGGTGGCGGGCGCCAATCCGCAGGTGCTCGAAGGACGCACCTGGCCAGGTATCGTGGCCTGCCCGGACAGTCAGGTGGTGCAGACGGTGCTGGCCCTGCGGGCGGTGGCGGGCTCCGGGCTGGATGCACTGTCCATCGCCACTTACCAATCGATGTCAACCCGGGATCTGGATGCCGTCGAAGGCCTTGCCCTGCAAACCGGGCGCCTGCTCAACGGCCAGCCGCCCGAAGCAGGGGCGCTGGAGAAGCAGGCTGCTTTCAATCTGATTCCGCGTACCGGGGATGTCGACGAGCAGGGTTATACCCGGGATGAGATTCGGCTGATGGAGGATGTGCGGCGTATTTTCGAGTCGCCGGCTATGCCGATCAGTGTGACGTGCGTTCTGGTGCCGGTATTTTATGGCAATGCGGCTGTCGTGCATGCCAAAACCACCGGAATAGTTGATGTCAAACGGCTTGTGGGGCTGATTCGCAAGGCGCCAGGGGTGAAGTTGTTGGACAAGGCGGCACCCGGGGGTTTCCCCACGCCGGTATCGGAAGCCACTGGCAGTGACGCGGTATGGATAGGTCGTTTGCGTCAGGATTTGCTTGACCCCACAGGTCTGAATATGTGGATTGTGTCAGATAATCTGCGTAAAGGTGTCGTACTTAACGGTCTTCAGGTCCTTGAGCTGTTGATAAAAGACTATTTGTAATCGATACTTGCTGTGGATTTCGTATTAAGCAGATGAGGTGTGGCGTTTGGCCGCTCACACCTGATAGGTGGTGGCAGGTTGCTGCGGACCGAATGGGGAGCTGTTGAAAGGGTCGGTACGCGAGCAACGGGATCTGTTGACGCGAGAGAAAAACGATAAAAGCAAAGGAACTTCGCTATGGTTCGCAAACTGGTTTTGGCTGTTGCCGCAGCAAGTGCTCTGATGTCATCGAATATGACTCAGGCTTTGGGAGTTGGGGATATTAACCTGCGCTCAGCTCTTAACCAGCCATTGGACGCAGAGATTGAATTGCTCCAGGTCAGGGATTTGTCCAGTCAGGAAATTCTACCCATGCTGGCCTCGCCGGATGAATTCGGCAGAGCCGGTATCGAGCGGGATTTTTTTCTCACCGATCTGGTGTTTACGCCGGTCGTGCGGCCTGACGGTCGTGCGGTGATCCGGGTGACGTCCAGCCGGCCAGTGAGGGAACCTTTCCTCAATTTCCTTATGGAAGTGCGCTGGCCTTCAGGTCGTGTATTGCGCGAATTCACCTTGCTGCTTGATCCACCGCTCTACAGTCCTGCGCCAGTCACTGCCAGCGCGCCAACCACGCAAACCCTGCGCTCTGCCGCCGTGCCAGCGCCGTTGCAACGCCCGGTGCCGACGGTTGCACCCGCGCAGCCGCGACACACTCAGGCATCCCGGTCCCCGGCTCAGACTCAATCATCAGCGCCAGTTGCTGCTGTACCGTCTGCGCAATCCGCCTCAGGTGAGTGGCGGACCAGCCGCACCGATACCCTGTGGGAAATCGCCTCGCGCAGTCGTCCCTCGGGTGCCTCGGTGCAGCAGACCATGTTGGCGATCCAGGAACTGAACCCGAACGCCTTTATCGATAACAACATCAACTTGCTGGAAGCAGGTCAGACCCTGACACTGCCCAATGCCGAGCAGGCGCGTCGCCGTTCTCGCGCGGAGGCGGTTACTCAGGTAGCGGCGCAGAACAGCGCCTGGCAGACGGGTCAGAGGCCGGCGCCAGTGCAACGCCAGCTCGATGCTCGCCAGCAGGAATCAGCACCTGCGGCACCTGCCAGCGTGCCGGAAAGCGATTCGCTGCGGCTGGTGGCCGGTAGCGCCGAGCAGGGCGAAGGAACAGCCGAAAGCGCCAGTGCCGACGCTGACAGCCAACTGCGTGATCAGCTGGATCAAAGCAAGGAACAGCTTGATTTGCTCGAGCGGGAAAAGGCCGAAGCTGACAGCCGCCTGGCCGACATGCAAACGCAGATGGCCACCTTGCAACGTTTGCTTGAACTCAAAGATGCTCAATTGGCAGCGCTGCAGGAGCAACTCGGCAATTCCGCCGAGGCCGCGGCTATAGCGCCAGCGCAAGACTCGGCTGCCGCCCTGCTGGCCGACACCGAAGCGCAAGAACTGCCTGCTGTCGATGCGGCCGGTTTGCCGGCAGAGGAGTTTGACGCTGCGGCTGATAGCCTGGCCGCAATGCCGACCGATACTGCAAGCGCCGTTGAGCTTGATGAGGCAACTGCTGAGCAAGGCGGCGCACTAGACAGCGACGTTGTTACTGCTGAGGTCATTCCGGTTGCTGTAGTGGCGGAGCCGGAAGCTGTTG
>JAWOGT010000042.1:0-6266 GCA_046496585.1 Halopseudomonas sp. | reverse complement strand
AAAACAAACACGCCTGGGGCCAGACGCGCGATGCGGTCATGGGTTTTCTGCTACCCGCCGGGCGCACGGCCCAGGCCTCAGCCTATCGAGGACTGCACCGCAGTCTGCTGCGCAGCACCCTTGAACCCTCGGCTGCCTTGATGGCCAGCAGCTGATCCGAGCTGATGGCCACGGCGAGCTGGCATAACCCGCCATGCTCGCCGGGCAGGTCAACCCGCGACAAACTCCTCGCGCTCCACGGCTCGCCCCGCGCGATAGGCGTTCGTCAGCGCCTGAACGAAGCGCGCCGGACGCTCAGGGAGTCCTGCATCCAGGTATTGCAACACCTGTGCCTGCACTGCACGCTGAAACGGGCCGGAGTCCGTCGCTTCGCCACTGAGGTTGTCCAGGCTGACCCGGAAGGGATGCGCAGCCGCGGCGCAAAACAGCCACTCCAGGGCCTGCGGCCTGACCTCCAGCTGTTCAAAGGTGCGCTGCTGCTCGGCATCGCGGCCATCGGGTGCATACCAATAACCAAAGTCGGGCAACAAACGGCGCGCCGCCCCGGCAACGCACCAGTGCGCCACTTCATGCAACGCACTGCGGTAATAATCGTGGGCAAAGATAATCCGGTGCTGCGGCTGCGCGACGCTCGCGGGGAGGTATTCCGGCTCCTGCCCACCGGCTACCAGGCAGGTGTTGTAATCCAGCGCAAAGCACTCGGCAAACAGCGCAATCAGATATTGACAATCGTGGGGCATAATTGAGTTGGCTGAATTCTTGAATTGGATGATCGAAGTGAAGCACCAAACGGTATTGCGTCGATAGACAACGCCAATGGACAACGCCGGGCAAGTTGTTAGCATAGGCCGCTTTTCTCCATACCGAGCCACTATGACCAGCAGAAGATCCGCCACCTACAAGCAGCGCAGTGTAACAGAGTTGCGGGTACTGATCTGGCTGGCCCTGCCCATCATCGCGGCGCAGATGGCCCACACCCTGCTCGGCTTTGTCGATACCGCCATGGCTGGCCGCGTCAGCGCGCTGGATCTGGCCGCCGTGGCGCTAGGCAACTCCTTCTGGGTACCGACCTTCCTGTTCCTGACCGGCGTGCTGATGATCATCACCTCCAAGGTGGCGGCCAATAACGGCAGCGGGCACAACGAACGCAGTGGTGCGCTGGTGCGTCAGGGCGCCTGGCTGGGCGTGATCATCGGCACCCTGTGCTGTGTTTTCCTGTTCTCGGTCGAGCCGATCCTGCACTGGATGGACGTGCCGCCCGATCTGACCGCCATCACCATGGGCTATCTGAAAGGCGTCGCCCTGGGTTTTCCGGCGGTGGCACTGTATCAGGCCCTGCGCGGCCTGAGCGATGGCTTGTCACAGACCAAACCGACCATGCTGATCGGCTTTCTCGGCCTGATTTTGAACGTCCCGGCCAACTACATCCTGGTCTACGGCAAGCTCGGCTTTCCGGCCATGGGCGCGGTCGGCTGCGGTATCGCTACCGCGCTGGTCATGTGGTTTATGCTCGGCTGCATGCTGGTCTACCTCAAGCGCTCGTCACTGTATAACGCCTGCCGGCTGTTCGAGCGTTTCGACTGGCCGCGCTGGCAGGACCAGCGCCATCTGCTCGGCCTGGGACTGCCGATCGGCATCGCGCTGTTCGCCGAGACCAGCATGTTCTGCCTGATCGCGCTATTGATTGGCGGGATGGGCGCGGTGGTCGTGGCCAGTCACCAGGTCGCGCTGAATTTCTCCTCGCTGGCCTTTATGGTGCCGTTCAGCCTGGGCCTGGCGATTACCGTGCGCGTGGGCCATAACCTTGGCCTGAACGGTGCCCGCGCCGGCTTGTTCGCCGCCAAGATGGGTCTGGGCGTCGCGCTGCTGTTCGCCTGTATTGCCGCCGCGATCATGTATGGCTTCGCCGACTGGATACCCTTGCTGTACACCAACGATCAGGCGGTAATCAATCTGGCCGCGCAGCTGTTCATCTACGCGGCCATCTATCAGTTCTCGGACGCCATCCAGGTGGCCTGCGCCGGCGCCCTGCGCGGCTATCAGGATACCCGCCTGCCGATGCTACTAACGTTGATCGCCTACTGGCTGATCGGCCTGCCCAGTGGCTACGTACTCGGCCTGACCGACCTGCTCGGGCCGGCGCGCGGGCCTGCCGGATTCTGGCAGGGCCTGATTATCGGCCTCACTGCGGCCGCGCTGTTTCTCGGCGTGCGCCTGGCGTTTGTCGGCGCCAGACGCAAACGCACGCAGCCCTATGGCGTAGCCGGAAAAATCCAGTAACGCCTGTTTCGCCCGGCGCAATATCGGCATGCCATACTTGGCAGCCAATCTCTACTGGGAATCACGATGCGTCCGCTGCTGTTGTCACTCGTCTTTTGCCTGCTGCTGTCCGGCTGTGAACGCACACCGCAAGCCAGCCAGCAGATGGACAATTACCTGGAGCGCGTCGGCCGTGTGCTGGATGCGCCGTGGACGCGCTTCGACAGCCAGAGCCTTAGCCAGTATCGCTTCAGCGAGCGCCGCCAGCGCATGCTGCCGGTCGCTGAACAACGCATTGGCATGCTCGAACTGCTGGTCGAATCACGCCGCTGTCAGAGCCTGCAGCAGAATGTCAGCCAGCGTAACAGCAGCCTCGGCAAGGTCATGCCCTGGAGCCATCGTCTGGCCGCGGATGGTGAGCTGATACAGGCCCTGGCGAATTGCATTGAGGTCATTAGCGAGAACCCCGACCGCAAGGCGCTGCTGGCTGACCTGCAAGCTATTGCCAGCATCAAGCGGGAGGAGCTGCCCGCGGTATTCTGGAACGCGCTGAACGCCGGCAGTGAATTTGAGTATTATCTGCGCTTTGCCGATAGCCCATTGCCGGTTTCCAGCAGCGCATTGAGCGATCAATCGGCTATCGATGCCCTGCAACAACTGAGCGCCATCGGGCAAGCATTGCCCGGCCAGCTGCCGCCGCCGCGGGCCGAGCTGGAGGAGCATTTTCAGGCATTACAGCGCAGCCAACGCGGCAGCGAGTTAATCCACAGTCTTGCCCGGCTGACCCATATGCTCGAACAGGCCACGACCATGCTCGGCAGTGAGCGTGCGCAAAAACTTTGCCCATTAGGCCAGCCGACGCCGCGTTCACAGATTCTGCTCAACGTATTCGTGACCTTCTATGCCGGCGAGATCCAACCCTATCTGGCCCAGGTCCAGCGTCTGGGCCAACCCTGGCAGCAAAGCCTTAGCCAGCTGGCCCAGGTTCAGGCCATTCCCAAGGACACAAAAGATTATTTGCAGGCGCTGGTTGGGCCTGAGGACTCACTCTGGGCACGCTACCAACAGCAGTTAGCCGCACACAGCACAGCCTGGCAGGACGTATTGGGGCAATGCCAATCAAGCCCGGGGCAATCCGGCTGGCAAGACAGACTCCAGTAGCGACCGCTTCCCGGAACCGCTGATGTGGAAATGGCCGAGTGTCTGCTAGACCGAGGGTGCCCGACAGCCGCCTTGCTGTCGAGATGGAACTCGACAATCCCAGGAACAGCCCAACCAGCATTTTACTTACCTAGGAAAAAAGCTAGAGTTCCTGCTCCGGCCTGGGAGTGGCCGAGTTCCATCTTGGCCACTACGGCGTCAAAGGCACGCGAACAAGTCTATTGCTTGCGCAGCAGGTAGCGATACACGCCATCGGCTTCGCTGCGCTCGACCAACTCGTGCCCGAGAAACGAGCAGAAACGCGGAATATCCCGTTCGGTGGAAGGATCCGTGGCCAGCACTTCGAGCAGCTCACCGGCTTGCATATCGCGCACCGCATTGTGCAGCAGCATCACCGGTTCGGGGCACATCAGCCCCTGGGCATCGAGTTGTTTATCTGGCTGGTTGGCCGTCATGGGCGTCTGTCCTGATGTGGCACAAAGAAGTGGCGAAAAGCATTATCGGTAAAAGCACAAGCACTTGCCAGCCGCGCCAGCAGAGCCGACACTATAGGGCAGAAGCGCCATGCAAGGCGCCATACATCACCCGGTAAGCAAGGACTTATTAATGATCAAAGTGCTGATCGAACGCATAATTGCCGAAGGCCTAGAACAACCTTACGAGGAAGCCGCACGCAAGGTTCTCCAGCAGGCCATACAGTCACCCGGCTTTATTTCCGGCGAGTCGTTCCGCGATCTGGAGCGCCCCAATCACCGGATTGTCATGGTCACCTGGCAGAACCGTCACTCGTGGGAACGCTGGGAGCATTCCCAGGCCCGCTTTGACAGCATCAGCGCCTTCGCCCCAATGCTCGAGCAGGAAGAACGCGTTACCCTGCTTGAGCCGCTGTAGCCAGCGGCTCAAACCGACTCAACCGAGCGTCTGAATCTTGAAGCTGCCCGCGTGCAGAATACGCACGTGGCAGGTTACTTCTTCGCGGTCACTGTAGAGCTGCTTGCAGGAAACGGTTGCCTTGACGCCCGCCTCGTCCAATGCATCCTGAACGTGCGCCATGCACTGGATGACTTCCTGATAACGGCGCTTCATCGGCAACTTGAAGTTGACGATCGCCTCGCGGCACCAGCCCCGGCCCACCCAGCGCGCCAGCAGGGCGCTGGAGCGTGCCGGCTTGTCGACGATGTCGCAGACCATCCAGTGCACGGTCTTTTTCGGCTTGAACAGGTAACCATCAGCCTGGACATGCTCGACCTGGCCACTGTCCATCAGGCTCTCGGCCATCGGGCCGTTGTCCACCGCCACCACTTTCATGTGCCGGTTGACCATTTGCCAGGTCCAGCCACCCGGCGCTGCACCGAGATCCACGGCAGTCATGCCCGGTGCCAGACGGGCATCCCAGTCATCCCGTGGAATGAAATGGTGCCAGGCTTCTTCCAGTTTCAGGGTTGAACGGCTCGGTGCATCGCGCGGCACTTTCAGCCGCGGAATGCCCATCGGCCAGGGCGCGGCGTTGTTGGCCCAGGACCAGCCGACAAACACCCGCGTACCGCTCTCGAAACACAGGTGCAGGCGCGGCATCTCGGTTTTCGCCGGGCGCACAAAGCGCGTTTTGGTCAGTGCTGACTCCAACGGCTTGCTGAGTTTCTTGGTCAGCGCGGCCATGGCCTTGCCGTCGTTGGTGTCCGCCGTTTCCAGCCACATGCAGGAGGCAATCGGGCCCTTGGAGCAGGCAGTAATGATCGGCGCGATGCGATCTTCCACCGGCACGTCCAGCCAACTGCCCAACGCCCACTGGCGGACAAAAATCAGCTGGCGAAAGTCCAGCTTGTGCATCAGCCGCTCGGCGTCACCCTCACCCGGGCAAACAAAGCGCACCAGCGCCGCACCGTCCTTGGTCACAGCATAACCGGCGATGCCCTTGGCGGCGGACAGCTCCTGCATTTCAGCAGCCGTTTCGCCCTCAAATCCGGGACGGCAGTGCAACAACAATTCCTGCATGGTCTAGCTCCAGCATGATTTACCGGCCGCTATCCTACAGGCTGCGCCCTCCGGGTAGAAGCAGAATGCGACGGGGCGGCGGCGGTCTCGGCGCGCAACTGCTGCGTGGCCTCGACCATCGCTGCCAAGGCTGCGCGGGTTTCCGGCCAGCCGCGGGTCTTGAGGCCGCAATCGGGATTCACCCACAGGCGTTCGGCCGGCACGACCCTGGCGGCCTTGCGCAACAGCCTGAGCATTTCCGCTACCTGCGGCACGCGCGGCGAGTGAATATCATAGACCCCCGGCCCGATAGCATTCGGATAGGCGAAGTCAGAGAAGGCTGCGAGCAGTTCCATATCCGAGCGCGAGGTTTCGATGGTGATCACGTCCGCATCCATCGCTGCAATCGAGTCAAGAATATGATTGAACTCGCTGTAGCACATGTGGGTATGGACCTGCGTTGTATCCTGAACCCCACTGGCGCTTAGGCGGAAGGCAGCAGCAGCCCAGTCCAGATACGCCGGTTGCGCTGCCGCACGCAGCGGCAAGCCTTCGCGGAAGGCCGGCTCATCGATCTGGATAATGCCGATACCGGCCGCCTCCAGATCCATCACCTCATCACGGATCGCCAGCGCCAGCTGTCGGGCACTCAGCTCGCGGCTGACATCCTCGCGCGGGAATGACCACATGAGCATGGTCACCGGGCCGGTGAGCATGCCCTTCATGGGTTTGCTGGTCAGGCTCTGCGCATAGCGCGTCCACTCCACCGTCATCGGTTTGGGCCGGCTGATATCGCCGAAGATGATCGGCGGCTTGACGCAACGCGAGCCGTAACTCTGTACCCAGCCGAAACGCGAGAACGCATAACCGCT
>JAWOGT010000011.1:0-2557 GCA_046496585.1 Halopseudomonas sp. | reverse complement strand
CCTGGACGTGTTTATGCCGCGCCTGCTGGGCATGGCCAGTGAGCAGGAGAATCCCGATCTGGCGCTGGAAAGGGTCCTGCCTCTGGTCGAGGCTGTCGCGCGGCGTTCCGCTTACTTGCTGTTGCTGACGGAAAACCCCAGTGCGCTACGTGAATTGCTGGTGCTGTGTTCGGCCAGCCCCTGGATAGCCGAACAGATTACCCGCTACCCGGTGGTGCTGGATGAGCTGTTGAACGCCGGGCGCCTGTACCGTCCGCCAGAGACCGATGAGCTGGTTGACGAATTGCGTCAGCAGCTGATGCGCATCCCAGAAGATGACCTGGAGCAGCAGATGGAAGTGCTGCGCTATTTTCGCCGCGCCCATGTGCTGCGCGTAGCTGCGTCGGAAATTGCCGGCACCTTGCCGTTGATGAAGGTCAGCGATTATCTGACCTGGATCGCCGAGGCGATCCTGCAGCAGGTATTGTTGCTGGCCTGGCGCGAGATGACCCAACGCCACGGGTTCCCCCAGCGTGCAGACGGCAGCCTGTGTGAAATGGATTTTGTGATACTGGGCTATGGCAAGGTCGGGGGGATAGAGCTGGGCCATGGTTCGGACCTGGACCTGGTGTTCATCCATGACGGCGACGCAGATGCGGAAACCGATGGGGCCAGGCCGATTGAAGGCAGCCGGTTCTTCACCCGCCTGGGTCAGCGCATCATCCATATGCTTAACACTCAGACCACCTCCGGTGCATTGTATGAGGTCGACATGCGCTTGCGGCCCTCGGGCGAGTCGGGGTTGCTGGTCAGTTCCCTGCAGTCCTTCGCCCGTTATCAGCGCGAAGAGGCCTGGACCTGGGAACATCAGGCGCTGGTGCGCGCCCGCGTGCTGGCCGGTTGTAAGCGCCTGAGTCACCGCTTTCACGATTTGCGTACCGAGGTGCTGAGTCGCCAGCGTGACGAGGCGCAGTTGCGCAAGGACGTCGGCGGCATGCGTCAGAAGATGCGCGATAACCTGGGTAGCAAAGCCACCCGCGCCGGGTTTGATCCGTCGGCATTCAGCGCAGAGGCGTTGTTTGACCTCAAGCAGGACGCTGGAGGTATCGTTGATATCGAATTTATGGTGCAATACGCCGTTCTGGCCTGGTCGTGCCGGTACCCCGAGTTACTGCGTTATACCGATAACATCAGAATTCTAGACGGGTTGCGTGATGCCGGACTGATCTCCGGTGAAGACGTGCAGTGCTTGCAGGAGGCTTACAAAGCCTACCGCGCCGCAGCCCATCGCCTGGCCTTGCAGAAGCAGCCGGGCAAAGTCAGTGGCGACCAGTTCCATGATTTCCGACGTGGCGTCATTCGTCTGTGGCAGCAATGGCTGCCGGAATGACACGCGATGCCCGGGCGTTTCCCGGGTACGGCGACAGGGCAGGTCCGGGTCGGACATAATCGAGTTAAGAACAACCAATTAGATGGAGCGGGCTGCTATGTCGATGGCCGATCGTGATGGTGTTATCTGGTTTGATGGTGAAATGCTGCCGTGGCGTGAAGCCAATGTGCATGTCCTGACCCACTCCCTGCATTACGGCATGGCCGTATTCGAAGGCGTGCGTGCGTACAGCACCCCGGATGGCACGGCTATTTTTCGGTTGAATGCGCACACTGATCGCCTGTTCGATTCGGCGCATATCATGCGCATGAAAATTCCTTATACCAAGGAACAGCTCAATGAAGCGCAGCGCGCGGTGGTGCGCGAGAACAATCTGGAAACGGCGTATATCCGCCCGCTGGTGTTTTACGGCTCCGAAGGTATGGGTATCCGTGCCGACAATCTGAAGGTGCATGTGGCTATCGCGGCCTGGCACTGGGGTGCCTATATGGGTGAAGAGGCTCTGGAGCGCGGCATCAAGATTCTCACCAGCTCCTTCACCCGGCATCATGTCAACATCACCATGACCCGGGCCAAGGCCAGTGGCGCCTACATGAACTCAATGCTGGCGTTGCAGGAAGCGGTGTCTGCGGGCGCCGACGAAGCGCTGTTGCTCGATCCGGAAGGCTACGTTGCCGAAGGGTCAGGCGAGAACGTGTTTATCGTCAAGAATGGTGTGATCTACACCCCCGAGGTCACCGCCTGCCTGAATGGCATTACCCGCAGTACGGTGTTGGCCTTGGCGACGGAATTCAATATTCCGATTGTCGAGAAGCGCCTGACCCGTGATGAAGTCTATATTGCCGACGAAGCTTTCTTCACCGGCACGGCTGCCGAAGTGACGCCGATCCGCGAGCTGGATAACCGCCAGATCGGTGAAGGCCGGCGTGGTCCGGTCACTGAAAAGTTGCAGAAAGCCTATTTTGATCTGGTCACCGGTCAGAGTGGCGCGCATGCCGAATGGCGGACGCTGGTCCGCTGAGAGCTGCAAGCGGCAAGCCACAAGCGGCAAACTCTCGGCCATCAGCCGACGTTTGCTGCCTTGTTTGGCTTGCTTGCAGTTTGCCGCTTGAGGCTTGTCGCTTATGAGAATTCTTATCGTAGGTCCCAGCTGGGTTGGCGATATGGTGATGGCGCAAACGGTGTTTA
>JAWOGT010000242.1:0-5649 GCA_046496585.1 Halopseudomonas sp. | reverse complement strand
CGGTTGGGGTTCTCGCCATAGCGGCCGTCCGATGGGCGCCGACTGGGCTGCACATAGGCGGCATGCCAGGTTTCCGGGCCGATGGCGCGCAGAAAGGTGGCGGTGTGAAAGGTGCCGGCGCCCATTTCCATGTCGTAGGGCTGGAGGATCACACAGCCCTTCTCTGCCCAGTAACTCTGCAGGGCAAGGATCAGGCCTTGGAAGCTTTGCGTGGCTGGATTGGTCTGAGTCACGTGATTTGTCCGGTTAGGCTTTAAAATAAAGGCCGCAGTATACAATCAGACCGCCCCGGACATACAGGCATGGCGTGGATTTGGCGGCACGCGAATTCCTGCGCGAGCCGCAGGCGCCAGCATCTGGCCGCGGCGGCTGACCGCGCTGAATCCCGGGCGAGGATCGCCAACCAGTCTGGGTGGTCGGGCTGCTACAATGCGCTGACTTCAACGCGAGACTACCACTATGGCTGCTATCGGGCGCTTCAACACCCTGCAAATCGTCAAGCACGCGGGCTTCGGCCTGTATCTGGACGGCGGACCGGACGGCGAAATACTGCTGCCCAACCGCTACATCCCCAAAGATACCCCGACCGAGGTCGAAGATTGGCTGAATGTGTTCATTTACCTCGACAGTGAAGACCGGCTGATTGCCACCACCGAGACGCCCAAGGCCCAGGTCGGCGAGTTTGCCAGCCTCAAGGTGGCGGAAATCAACCGGGTCGGCCTGTTCCTCGACTGGGGTCTGCCCAAAGAGGTGCTGCTGCCGCATTCCGAGGAAAAGCGCCCGCTCGAGGTGGGTGATTACTGCGTGGTCTATCTGTATCTGGACAAGCATACCCGGCGCATCACCGCGACCGCGCACCTGGACCGCCACCTGGACAAGCTGCCGGTGCGCTACAAGGTCGGCGAGCAAGTCCAGCTGCTGATTGCCGGGGTGACCGATCTGGGCTTCAAGGCCATCATCAACGGCCAGCATTGGGGCCTGGTGCACAAGAATGAAGCCTTCAAATTCCTGCGCAGTGGCATGCAGGAAACCGGCTTCATCAAGGAAATTCGCGCTGATGGCAAGATCAGCCTGAGCCTGCAGCCGGTCGGTAGCGACGCCGGTGACGCCTTACAGCAGCTGATCATGCAGCGCCTGCAGGAGCACGACGGGGTGTTGATGATCAGTGACAAGAGCCCGCCAGAGGTGATCGCCCGGGAGTTTGGCGTGAGCAAGGGCAATTTCAAGAAAGCCATTGGCGGGCTGATGAAACTGGGCCGCCTGCGCATTCAGCCGGACCGCATTGAGCAAGTCTGAGCCGCTGCGCCGGCGGGCAGATCAGCCTCGGAGGGGCTAATGGCCAGTTTCGATTATTCTCCGCCGCGCTGTCACTGGTGTTCCGCCGATCCGGTCTACCAGGCTTACCATGACCGCGAGTGGGGCGTCCCGGAGTACCACGCCCAGCGCCTGTTCGAGAAGCTGTTGCTGGATGGTTTTCAGGCCGGATTGTCGTGGATCACCATTCTGAAAAAGCGCGAGCGTTATCGCCAGGTGTACCGCGGCTTTGATCCGCAGTTTATGGCCGACCAGAGCGATAACGATGTGCTCGCGCTGCTGGAGGATACCGGCATCATCCGCAACCGGCTGAAGGTCAAGGGCGCGCGGCAGAATGCCCAGGCCTGGCTGCGCCTGGCCGAGCAGACGGACCCGGGTGAATGGTTGTGGCAGTTTGTCGATGGTCGGCCGCGGGTTAATCAGTTTTCCAGCATCGGCCAGGTGCCGACCACGACAGTAGAAGCGCAAGCCATGAGCAAGGCGTTGAAACAGGCCGGTTTTACCTTTGTTGGGCCGACTATCTGTTATGCCTTTATGCAGGCCACCGGGATGGTCATGGATCACACCACAGACTGCTTCCGCTACCCGCAGCTGTGCGACGCTTAAGGTTGCCGGACGGGGCATTGCTGTGGTCTGCTCTTCGCACGGCCTGCGGGCCATTACAATGGCTGTTTGGCAGACGATGGGAGTAGCGTGTGGAGCGGCTCAAGGGCGCTTGTATTGTTGGATTTCTCCGGCTGTTTGCCAGCCTGCCGTTTGGCGTGGCGCAGCGCCTGGGGGCGGCGCTGGGTTGGCTGCTATGGAAGCTGCCCAACCGCTCGCGCGAGGTGGTCCGAACCAATCTCGCGCACTGCATGCCGGAGCTGAGCGAACAGGCTCGCGAGCAACTGGTCCAGCAGACCCTGCTGGATACCGGTCGCAGCTTTGCCGAGAGCGCTTGCGCCTGGATGTGGGCCCCGCAGAAAACCCTGGCCCTGATCAGGGAAGTCGAAGGCCTGGAGCTGCTGCAGGCGGCGCTGGCCAACGGCAAGGGCCTGGTCGGGATCACCAGCCACCTGGGTAACTGGGAAGTGCTGAATCACTGGTACTGCGCGCAGTGTTCGCCAATCATTTTCTACCGACCGCCAAAACAGCAGGCCGTGGATGAGCTGCTGAAGAAGCAGCGCGCGCAACAGGGCAACCGGATCGCCGCCTCGACTCGTGAGGGCATCATCAGTGTCATGCGCGAAGTGCGTAAGGGCGGTGTGGTGGGTATTCCGGCCGATCCCGAGCCGGCACTCAAGAGTGGGGTTTTTGTGCCGTTCTTTGCAGTTCAGGCACTGACCAGCAAATTTGTGCCCAATCTGCTCAAGGGCAGCGAGGCGCAGGCACTGTATCTGCACTGCCTGCGCCTGCCGGATAACAGTGGCTTCAAAGTGATAGTGGAAGCGGCGCCCGAGTCGCTTTACAGTGAGCAAGCGGAGGTTGCCGTAGCCAGTATGAGCAAGACCATCGAGAGCTACGTGCGGCGTTGGCCCAGTCAGTACATGTGGAGCATGAAACGCTTCAAGAAGCGCCCGCCGGGCGAGAAGAAATGGTATTAAGCCATCAATAGAGCGCATCAGGGGGAATAACCAACATGGCCAATCAACGTCAGCATCCACGTACGCCCATGCGTTGCCGGATCAAGATCAGCCACCCGGCTGTGGGTGATCTGTATGGTTTTACCCGGGATCTGTCTGACGGCGGAGTCTTCGTCGAAAACCCGGATCTGGTGGCGCTGCCGGCCGGCACCGAAGTCCGGGGCCAGGTCCAGGACATGCCGATCGAAGCGCCGATCCTGGCCATGGTGGTGCAGCGCGCCATCGCAGGCGAAGGCATCGGCCTGGCGTTTCTGGATAGCGAATGAGGCGGGCGGCTAAGGCCTAGCGCCGCCAGAACATCGGGGTAAAGAGTACCAGCAGCGTAAAGACCTCAAGCCGCCCGAGCAGCATGGCAAAGCTGAGAATCCATTTCACCGGGGACGACAGGTCGCCGTAGTGCGCGGAGACCTCGCCCAGGCCGGGGCCAAGATTGTTGATGCTGGCGGTCAAGGCGGAAAACGCCGTGACAAAATCCAGCCCGGTGCCCAGCAACAGCAAAAACAGCACGGCAAAGGCGAACACGTAGACCGCACAGAAGCCCCAGACGGCCTCCACTACCCGGTCAGGCACGGCCTTGTTGCCCAGTTTTACCGGGAACACGCCATGTGGATGCAGCAGTTTTTTCGTCTCGCGCGAGCCCTGCTTGTACAGCAACAGCACTCTAATCACCTTCATGCCGCCGCCGGTCGACCCGGCACAGGCGCCGACAAAGCTCGCGTAGAGTAAAAGAAACGGCAATACGGTGGGCCAGGCTGAAAAGTCGGTGACGCCAAAGCCGGTGGTGGTGGCAATCGACACGGTCTGGAATGCCGCGTAGCGGATCGAGGTCCAGACATCGTAGTACTGGAAATGGATGAGAATCGCGCAGCACACCAGAAACAGCGACCCGATGATCAGGAAATAGGCGCGGCACTCCGGGTCCTGCCAATAGCTTTTCAACGAACGAAAGCGCCAGGCGAGAAAATGCAGGGCGAAGTTGATGCCGGAAATCAGCATGAAGAGGATACAGATCAGCTCGATCAGCGGACTGTTGTAATAGCCAATGCTCGCATCATGGGTAGAGAAGCCACCAATCGCCACAGTCGAAAAGCTGTGACCGATGGCGTCGAACAGCTCCATGCCTGCGGCCCAATAGGCCAGCGCGCAGGCCACGGTCAGCCCGGCATAGATAAACCAGAGTACCTTGGCAGTCTCGGCAATCCGCGGCGTCAGCTTGCTCTCCTTGATCGGTCCGGGCATCTCTGCGCGGTACAGCTGCATGCCGCCGACGCCGAGCATCGGCAGGATGGCGACCGCCAGCACGATAATCCCCATGCCGCCGAACCACTGCAATTGCTGCCGGTAGTAGAGCAGCGTGCGTGGCAAGGTATCCAGCCCGGTGATCACGGTGGCACCGGTGGTGGTCAGCCCGGAAAAGGACTCAAACACCGAGTCGGCCACGCTGAGATCCGGCATCTCCAGCAGATACAGCGGCACCGCCCCGAACAGCCCGAGCACCAGCCAGAACAGCACCACGATCAGATAACCATCGCGGGTGCGCAGCTCATTGCGTGCGTGGCGGGCAGGAAACCAGATGAAATAGCCGGCGACCATGGTGATGAGAAACGCGACCATGAAGGCTTCACGGGCTTGTTCGCCGTAAAAAAAGCCGACGGCAACGGCGGGCAGCATACTGGTGGAAAACAGCATCAGCAGAATGCCGAGAATGCGCTGGATCTGTGTGAACTGCATGCGCGCCCTTACCTGCGGTACATCAGAAAAAAATCGTCATCAGAAGAACGTCAGCCCGACCTGGAACAGACGCTCGACATCGCGGATATGCTTCTTGTCGATCACGAACAGGATCACGTGATCTTCGGATTCGACCAGCGTTGCATCGTGGGCAATCAGTACCTCTTCATTGCGCACGATGGCGCCGATAGTGGTGCCCGGCGGCAAATCGATTTCGCCGATCTTGCGCCCGACCACCTTGGATGAGCGCGAGTCGCCATGCGCGACCACCTCAATGGCTTCCGCGGCGCCGCGGCGCAGCGAGTAGACATTGACGATATCGCCGCGGCGCACGTGGGTCAGCAAGGTGCCAATCGTCGCCTGCGAGGGGGAAATGGCAATATCAATCTCGCCACCCTGCACCAGATCCACATACGCAGGATTATTGATCAGTGCCATGACCTTGCGCGCGCCAAGCCGCTTGGCCAGCATCGAGGACATGATGTTGGCTTCATCATCATTGGTCAGCGCGCAAAAAATATCCACGTCCTCAATGTTTTCCTCGATCAGCAGTTCCTTGTCCGAGGCGCTGCCGTGCAACACGATGGTTTTGTCCAGATTTTCTGACAGGTAGTCGGCGCGGGCCTTGTTCTTTTCGATGATGCGCACGTTGTAGCGGTTCTCGATGGCCTCGGCCAGCCGCTCGCCGATGTTGCCGCCGCCGGCGATCAGGATACGCTTGTAGTTCTTCTCCAGGCGCCGCAGCTCGCTCATCACGGCGCGAATGTCGTGGGTCGCGGCAAGGAAGAACACCTCATCGTCGGCCTCGATGATGGTATCGCCCTTGGGGATGATCGGCCGGTTCTTGCGGAAAATCGCCGCCACCCGGGTATCCACGCCAGGCATGTGCTGGCGCAGAAAGCGCAGCTCCTGACCAACCAGCGGGCCGCCGTAATAGGCGCGCACCGCGACCAGTTGCACCTTGCCGTCGGCGAAGTCCAGC